>DAOSSC010000060.1:0-1087 GCA_035377085.1 Candidatus Dojkabacteria bacterium | reverse complement strand
ACTTAATACCCTATTCGCATTCCATTGCAAATCTGGTTTGTCATACATACTATCCCTAATCCATTCTAGATAACTTCTATCTATTCTTGCAATGTCTTCTAGTGTTTTTCCTGCATACTTTCCAAATGTTATCTGACGCATATACTGTGGCTCTTTAGATATAGCTAACATACTCTCTGGTGTTAGCTTACTGTTACTTTGCATGTAATGAAAAAGATCTCTTAGGAAATATACATCACTTAATGCATCATGGGCAGTATTGTGGTTTCCATTTTCTTTCTTGTAAAGACCTAAGTAGTAGCGAAGATACTGTAGTGAATAACTCTCTAGATCGTTGTCTCCATCTGTGAACATATTTCTAGCTAGTTTCAATGTACATATTGTGTGTGGTAACTTAATTCCTTTCCTTTCTAGTACCTCTTTGTCAAAATCTACATTGTGTGCAACCCAAATATGTTTTTCTGCTAAGAAATTAAGATATTCAATTAATGAACTTCCTGTAAATTCCTTGTCTAAATTCTCCTTTGGTAATTCTGTTTGTTCAAATGGTTTCTTGTCTTCTACCATCTCTGGAGTTATGTGGTTTACAGCCATAGCTGAAAAAGATATCTCTTGAGTAGGCTTGAAGAAAAGGTTTAGTGCAACATCACTGTCTGTAACAAAAGCTAACTGAAGAAGATCTTTAATATTTGCATCTGTTGTTTCTGTATCGAAATACAAGAAGGGTTTTTCCATATCTTTTAGTATAACCTAAATCCAACCCAAAAGCATCGCAGTTCCAAGAAGTATAAATACTAGGCCAATTATGAGGTGTAGTATCCGTATATTCTTCTCTCTCCAAGAAGATATCTGCTTAATATCTTTTGAGCCAAAGAAGATTAAGAAGACAATCACAATCATTGGAAGTACAAAGATTAGGTTGTACAGAGAAAGGATTGGGATGGATTGGAAGAACTCTCCAAAGGAAAGCATGCCACCCAAGATTATATATGGTCCAATTGTACATGGTAGCAAAAAGAGGGTTACAAACATTCCAAGTCCAAAAGCACCTAGTGGTGATGTTGCCTTCGCTATTATACTCTGCACT
>DAOSSC010000059.1:0-1203 GCA_035377085.1 Candidatus Dojkabacteria bacterium | reverse complement strand
ACAAATGTAACACCTCCACCAACCCAAAGTGGTGATCTTATGGAGCCGGATCTTGCTCTACCAGTTCCTTTTTGCCTCCATGGTTTAATACCACCTCCACTTACATCTCCTCTTGTCTTAGCGTTGGATGTCCCTTTTCTTTCATTGCTAAAGTACACTCCTAATACTTGAGATACTAAATCTCCGTTGTATGGTACTTCCCAAACTTTTTTGTTTAGAGAAATTTTCTTTTCTTCAGTTGTTTTTGTTACTTTTTTCTCTACCATATTATTCTGTAAATATTGAGACTACTTGCCCCTTTGGACCTGGAACAGGACCGGAGATTAGAATGTAGTTCTCTTTGATATCTATTATTTCTTTATCTTTTATAGTTACTGTATCTTGTCCCATTCTTCCACCCATTTTCTTTCCTTTAAGAACTCTACCTGGATCAGTACCTGCACCAATGGAACCTGGTGCTCTCAATCTATCTGACTGACCTCTTGTTCTTTGTCCACCTTTAAATCCCCATCTTTTTACTACACCTGCAAATCCCTTACCTTTTGAAGTACCTGTTACTGTTACTTTCTCTCCTACCGTAAACATTTCTGCTTTTATCTCATCTCCTATCTTTACTTCCTCACCTAAATCTCCTTTAAAATATTTTCTGAAAAGAGGGATTCTTTTTGCTTCTTTGTATTTACCTGCCAATGCTTTTGTAGATTTCTTCTTCTCTCCCAAACCTAATTCAAATCCCATTGCTTCTTTGTTGGAAAGAATACATCCGGTAACATCCAAGACAGTAACAGGAACGATATTATCGCCCTTTACTACCCTTGTCATTCCTTTTTTTATTCCAATCAAAGCTTTCATTATTTTTAATCAAAAATTACTGTATCGCGATACCAACTCCAGCAGGCATTTCAAGATGTTGTAGTGCATCTATCGTCTTGGGAGTAGGATCTAGTATATCTATTACTCTTTTATGAGTACTAATCTCAAAATGTTCAATTGAGCTCTTATAAATAAATGGTGATCTATTTACTGCTATTTTCTTTCTTTTAGTAGGCATAGGTATTGGTCCAGCGACCTTAGCGCCTGTGCTTATTGCCGTATCTATGATTCTCTTAGCAGATTTATCTACTACTACAGAATCATAACCTTTCAATTTTACTCTAATCCTTGCAGTCGTATTAACCATTTTATTTAAAAGAGCTAAATTAA
>DAOSSC010000058.1:0-1206 GCA_035377085.1 Candidatus Dojkabacteria bacterium | reverse complement strand
TCTTTAGGCAAATAAGTCCTTATAGAATATATGCTGGTCATATTGCTGATAAGTACATCAAAGATGCTGGAGGTAAAGAAGAAGTGGTGGGTAGTGAGATTGCTCTGACAGGAAAACTTAAAACCATATTTGCTTCTAAGGTAACCGCTCTTGCTAAACTTGTAGCTGATGGTAATGAAAGATATCTGAATTTTGATGTGATTAATGACAGTATTGTTGCTGGAAGTAGGAATCCTCTATTAAAAGGTAGAATTCTTATATCAAAAGTAAATGATGATAATGAGATAAAAACTTATTGGGAAACAATTTATAGTTAATGTTCTGTATATATGTATTTTCAGATGAGGATTGGCTTCCTATATATGTAGGAAAGGCTAAGAGTCTTGATTTAAGAGTAAAACAACACTTGAATAGAGATAGATTCAGATATGATACTTGGTTCTATAGGTGGTTAAATAAACAAATCAGAGAAGATAAACAGTTCTTCGTAGATATATTAGAAGAAGTAAATCAAGATAATTGGCAGGAGAAGGAGAGATATTGGATAAATCATATTAAGGAAAATGGGTTTAATCTGAAGAACATGACAGATGGTGGAGATGGAAATAACAATCAGATATTTTCAGAAGAATGTCAGAAGATAAAAAGTATTAAATTGAGAGGGGTTCCTCGTCCTAAAGATGTAAGAGAACGAATAAGTAAATCTCATAAGGGTAAGATAGTCTCTGAAGAAACTAAAAGAAAATTATCTGAGATTAATAAAGGAAAACCTTGTTTAGAAACAACTAAACTTAAATTTTCTAAGACAGTATTACAATATGATATGAATGAAAATCTTATACAATCATTTAAGTCTCTTACAGAAGCTGCTTTATCTATTGATTGTAGAAAATCATCATTAAGTAATGCGATTAAGAGAAATAAAGTAGGAATATTTAAAAGTTTTATTTGGAGATATAAATGAGTATTATAAATAATTAAAAATGTAGACTATGGCAATTGGTGGAAAAGTAAAAGAGAATGTAAATTTTGTAGAACAGCCTAAATATGTAGGGCTGTTTGAGGCGAAGGTAATTGGTATAAACCCTTCTGCAGAGGAGTTTGAAGAATTGCTGGGATGGACTCCCAAAGAGGACAGCAAGCAATTTGAATATCTTGGAGAGAGTAAGGATGGAAATACATCCCTTAGGATTGATTTCTGGCTTG
>DAOSSC010000057.1:0-1270 GCA_035377085.1 Candidatus Dojkabacteria bacterium | reverse complement strand
TATCTTTGTATAATGTTGAGAACTTTTTTCATTCCACTCATTATACCTTAAGTATATAAATATTTAAGATATTTTTTAGATTCTTTTTGCAATTTTCATCATCTTTTTGTCAAAAGATACTAACTGTGCATCATATTTTACAGTTACAAAAAGAATCATTGAATCTATTGTGGTCATACTGTTGGGGAGATTTTCAATAAAGGAGAGATATGTTTCCAAATCATTTTCATCTAGAGTGGGAATCTCTTGCGCTATATTTCTCACCTCCTTCAACAGAAGTTTTCTAAATCTCTCATTCTCCTTGAAATTGGCAAGCTCTGCGACTACAACAAACGGTATTAACAAATTACTAGCATCTACACCCTTAGATATCTCTACAGCTTCTTTGTGATTTACATCTTTGGTATTGTACAAGGCACTTAGAAAACTTGTATCTAGTACATATCCCCTCATTTTCTTTTTCTTTGAGATTGGATATATTTCAAACTATCTGCATATTCTGGTGCACTAATAGCTTTCTTAGAAGAGAGACTCCAAAGGGAAACACTTTCTTTCTTGGATATATACTCTCTGTACGGGGTTATAACAGCTATTGGTTCTTTCAATTTCTTGTATCCTAGATATACAACACCTCCATCTTTAACATAACCTAGGATTTTAGATGGATTCTTGTAGAATTCTGTTGTGCTGTAAATCTTGTTTTTCTTCATACTAATATACTACTAAAGAACTACTAATTCCGTCAAGTTTGATAACATATACAACTCTTTCAAAGTATTTGGTACTATATATGTATATATAATCTGTCACTGCCTTTAATATGAATATATTAAAAAGAGTTTTGCCTCTTCTCTTTGTGTCAATCTTTTTTCTTCTCCCCTCAAAAGCAGAAGCAGCACAATTCTTCTTTAAGGACCAAACCATAGATCAAGAAACAACAATTGAGGAAGATGTATATCTAATCGGAAGTAACTCAAGTGTGTATGGTGTAATTGACGGAGATCTTTTCGTTCTCTCGGACAAAGCCATAATGGAAGGCACAGTAACAGGAGATATGTATGTACTTGGCTCTGAAGTTACAATCGACGGGAATATCTATGGCAACTTAGTAGTTATTGCAGGAGAAACAAACATTTCAGGAGTTTTGAGTAACAATGCCTGTGTTTTAAGTGCCACCCTAACATATGATGGACAAGCAGGCAAAGATCTCCTAACTGTTTCCATGGAGTCAAAGATAGCAGGTTCCATTGGGGATGATTTGAGAGCATTT
>DAOSSC010000056.1:0-1342 GCA_035377085.1 Candidatus Dojkabacteria bacterium | reverse complement strand
TACCTGGTGCACTACCTGTTCCAAACAAAAGAGCAATTGAGTTATGTATATTAATGGGTCTTGCAACAAACTGTAGTATTGCTCCAGAGATATTTTTTGATCGCAAACACTACTTCTACCCAGATCTTCCAAAAGGATATCAGATTAGTCAATACAAAAAACCAATATGCTCTAATGGATATGTGGAAGTACCTAGTGGTGCAAAAATTGAACTTGAAAGAATTCATCAAGAAGAGGATGTTGCCAAATCTACACATCATGTTGAATCCACTACTGGACAAGAATACACCCTTGTTGATTACAACAAATCTGGAGTTCCACTCATTGAGATCGTTACCAAACCAAATATAACTAGTGCAAAAGATGCAAAAGATTTTGCAACAAAGATAAGACAGATTGCTAGATATTTAAATATCTCCGATGCTGATATGGAGAAAGGACAGATGAGATGTGAGCCAAATATCTCTGTTCAAGAAAAAGGAAAATGGGAATACAAAGATGGAAAGATACTCCCCATTGGGAAGTACAAACTAAATCCAAAATCTGAAGTAAAGAATATTGGTTCCATTACAGCAGTAGAGAAAGCAATAGAGTATGAAGTACAAAGGATGATTGAAGAGATTGAAGATGGCAAGGAGTTAAAACAGCAAACTAGAGGTTGGAATGCATCTAGAGGTGTTACAGAATTCCAAAGAAACAAAGAAACTGCTGATGATTACAGATACATGCCAGAGCCAGATATTCCTGTAATTGATATTGCAAAAGAAGACATTGAAAGAATTAGAAAAGAATTAGTAGAACTACCAAATGAGAAGATAAAAAGATATATGCATGATTGGGATATATCTGAATATGCTGCTGATGTCATATCTTCCTCTAAAGAGAGTGCTGAATATTTTGAGAAACTACAGAAAAAACTCTCTAAGAATATAGATGATAAAGAATCTGCAAAAGAAGCTTCAAACTGGATTATGGGTCCACTCTATGCAATTGCAAACAAGAAAGGAAAAGATATTACAGAGATCGGTGTAAATGGTGATGATTTAGCATTGTTAATCATTGCTTTTAGAGAAGGTATATTTACAAAGAACAAAGCAGAGGAATTGCTTAATGAAAATATTGAAAAAGGTATTGATATTGCAAAAGAGATTGAGAAATTAAAGAGTGCGAAAGAAGCTGTGGGTAGCTTAGATGATATTGTAAAGAAAGTGATTGATGAGAATGTACAGGCAGTTACAGATTACAGGAATGGCAAAGAGGCTAGTATTGGATTTTTAGTTGGAAAAGTTATGCAATTAACACATGGTACAGCGAATCCTGCAGAAGTGAAAATTAGTTTAGA
>DAOSSC010000055.1:0-1550 GCA_035377085.1 Candidatus Dojkabacteria bacterium | reverse complement strand
CAGCATTTGACTTCTCAATATTCAACGGACAAGGATCACTTTAAAATATCTACATACTATGTCTCTCACAAGATATTCCATAAAAATAGCAGGACAGTCGGGGCAGGGAATTAATACTGTTGGAATAATCATCTCTAAAATACTCAATTCCATTGGATACACAACCTTCTCTTACCGAGAATATCCATCTGTAATTAAAGGAGGCGTCGCATCATATCAAATAGACTTCTCAGATAAAAAGATAAATTCCTCTTCCAGATACTGTAATCTTCTCTGTTCGCTAGATAAAAATGCATTAGAAGAATATCTTCCTTCATTACAAAAAGATGGCATCGTAATTCACAATTTAAAAGATTACACAAAAGGAATTCTGGTAGATTCCAAGCAGATAATCTCTGAGCTTAAAGCCCCTGAAATCATGGAAAATACCGTCATGATTGCCTTTATTTGTAAGATCCTAAATATTAAACAAAACATTGTTGAGAAACACATACTTGAATATTTCAAAGAAAAGAAAGTTGATCCTGAACTTGAGAAAAAATGCATAGAGAAGGGATACAATATTGAATATACAAAAAAGATCAAATTACCCTCTGTTCCGTTTAGAATAACTCCAAAGAAAATTTTTAATGGTAACGAAGCCCTTGCACTTGGAGCCATATCCTGTGGAGTTCGTGCTTACTATGCATATCCCATGACCCCAATTACCGCCATATTTAAACATATGCAAGAGTATGGAACAGAAAAAGGTGTGCTTCTGAAACAAGCAGAAAACGAAATTACAGCCATTCTAATGGCCCTAGGAAGCATGCATATGGGTACAAGAGCACTAGTAGCCACCTCTGGTGGAGGATTTGACCTAATGACAGAAACCATATCATGTAGCGGTATGACAGAAACACCCCTTGTAGTTATCCTAGGACAAAGAGCAGGAGCAAGTACAGGAGTTCCAACATGGAGTGGTAGTAGCGATCTAAACATTGCAGTTAAGGCTGGACATGGTGAATATCCAAAAGCAGTTCTAGCCGTCAGTGACATTGAATCATCATATACCCTCATACAGAAAGCTTTTAATCTAGCAGAGAAATACCAAATTCCTGTAATTGTACTAACAGAGAAACAAATTACAGAATCTCTGTTTACCGTAAACAAACTACCAAACAATATACCCGTCAGAAGATATCTCTCAAATATGACCTTTAGATATAACATAACTGACTCCGGCATCTCTCCAAGGAGAATTCCAACCTTTGACGAACAGCCATACCTCTCTTCAAGTGATGAACACAATGAAAAAGGAGAAAGTACAGAAAACAGCAAAGAGATTAAACAAATGTCAGAAAAAAGAATGAGAAAAATGAAATCACTCGAAAAAGAATTCCCACAACCCATACTCTTTAATCCTCACAAATCTAAAACAATCCTCGTAGGGTGGGGAAGTGTAAAAAATACAATTTTAGATTTAATATCCCAGGGCCAAGACATTGGTTATCTACATTACGAATATCTCTTCCCACTTAAAACTGAGTTACTTAACACACTGATTAAAC
>DAOSSC010000054.1:0-1580 GCA_035377085.1 Candidatus Dojkabacteria bacterium | reverse complement strand
CTGTAGCTTTAAGACTGGTTGTGGAAAGAGAAGAGGAACGAGATGCTTTTGACTCTGAGGAATACTGGGATTTTTTTGTAGATACAACAAGCTCAAGTGGAGATATCCTGAGAGCAAAATTGATAAAAAAAGATGGTAAAAAATATGTTCCTGTAAATGCAGACGAGGTAAAAAGTATTGAAGAATTTCTTGGAAATCGAAGTTACGAAGTAGTAGATGTACTTAAGAAGAATGTTAAAAGACATGCATATCCACCATTTACAACCTCTACACTTCAACAGTCTGCAAACAATATCCTTGGATATTCATCTAAAAGAACAATGGGTATAGCACAAGTGTTGTATCAAGCAGGTGTAATCACATATATGAGAACAGATTCTGTTAATCTAAGTTCAAAAGCAATAGAGGGAATAAGAGAATTAGTAAAAAACAAATATGGAGTTGAATATCTTCCAGAGAAACCTAATTATTACAAAACTAGAAGTAAAAATGCACAGGAAGCACACGAAGCCATAAGACCAACAGATTTTAATCTTACAAAAACAGAAATTGAATCTAAATTCGGTTCTGCAGAAGCCAAACTTTACGATCTAATATGGAGGCGAGCAATATCTTCCCAGATGAAAGAGAAAGAAGCAGAGACATTGACGATGCATATTGAAAGTAAGGATAAAAAGAAACCACTGTATACATTCTCTTTTGGTGGTGAGAAGACTCTCTTTGATGGTTTCAGAAGAGCACTTGGTGGTGGAAAAGAAGACAATGATTTACAGGAAGTTTCAAAGATTGCAAAGGGAGACATTCTTAAATGGAATAAGTTTGTAAAAGAGCAGAAATTTACACAACCTCCAGCCAGATATACAGAAGCTGCACTAGTTAAGAAACTTGAAGAACTTGGTATAGGCAGACCTTCTACATATGCTACCATTATTTCTACAATACAAAGCAGAGGATATGTTACAAAGGAGGATAAAGCACTTTCACCAACAGATGTAGGAAGAGTTGTTACAAATCTTCTAAGAAACAATTTCAAAAGATTGCTAGATTACAAATATACTGCTAAGGTGGAAGACGAATTAGATGACATTGCAAATGGCAAGAGTGAATATATCCCAGTTATAGATGCTCAGTACAAGCCTCTTGTCGCAGAGATAGAGAAGGCTCTTGGGGATGTAAATAAGGAGGATATTGTAATCCTTTCTAAATCTGAAGAAAAGTGTCCAATATGTGGTTCGGAAATGTTTGTAAGATTGGGGAGATATGGTAAGTTCTTAACATGTTCCAAGTTCCCTGAATGTAAGGGAATGAAGGATCTCTCTGGTGGAGAGGAGAGTTTAGATTTTAAAAAATATGCCAAACCAGATAAATGTCCAAAGTGTGGTAGTAAATTACTACTAAAAAATAGTAAGTATGGCAAATTCTGGGCTTGTGAGAAATATCCTGAGTGTAAAGGAACTCTTCCATTGCTTCTTGTTGAGAAATGTCCAGAGTGTGGTGGTAATTTGGTAGAGCGAAGAAGTAAATGGGGTAAGACATTCATAGGTTGTAGTACATATCCAAAGTGTAAATATATTAAAAAG
>DAOSSC010000053.1:0-1602 GCA_035377085.1 Candidatus Dojkabacteria bacterium | reverse complement strand
CCGATAGCTTCTTGAAAAGGAATAGATAACTGTTGTCTGGATATAACAGTTTTCATAACTTCTAAGAGCTTAACTGCTTTCGGTCTTGCTAGCTCTCTTACCTCAAGAAAATCTAAGACTGAAACTTCATCATGATTAACTAGTACAGATACTTTTACAATATCTGCAGGGAAATAATCAATGAATTCATACTCCATTGATGCGTATCCACTAGATATATTCTTCATTTGGTCAAAGAAGTTTGAAATGAGAGAAACAAGAGGCATATCATACTCAAGAATGATATATTGGTCTTTAAGTTGTATGTCACTAATATTGGAATGTAAGTATTTAGTATTTACATATTCTCCTCTTTTTAATTGACATAACGCCATTAAATCTCCGAGATATTTCTCGGGTGTCATAATTTCTGTTCTGACCCAAGGCTCTCTAATTTCTTTAATCTGTGCAGGATCTGGTAACTCATGTGGTGCTTGTATTACCATCACTTCTCCATCAATTTTTGTTAACCGATATTCTACTGTAGGAGCAGTAACGATAAGGTCAATATAGTATTCTCTTTCTAATCTCTCTTGTACAATCTCCATATGTAGAAGACCTAAGAATCCACATCTAAAACCTGAGCCTAGAAGATTGGATCTTTGATCTGCAAAAGTTAATGATGCATCGTTTAATGATAGCTTTATTAATGCCGTTTTTAGATTTTCATAATCCTCTGTATCTGTCGGGAAAAATGTTGCAAACATATTTGGTTTAGGAATTTGGTATCCAGCAAGTGGAGTAGTGTCTTTTCTGTCAGAAATTGTATCACCAACCGTAAAGAAACTGATATCTTTCATCCCTGTTGCAATATATCCAACTTCTCCAGCGCTTAGAGTCTCCGTTTCTTCAAGATCTGGGTTGAAAATACCTATCTCTGTTGGTTTGAAAGATTGTTTTCTTTGTAACATATGGAGGGTTTCTGTTTTCCCGGGTATATATGTATATTCTCCATCAAATATTCTTACAGCGATTACAACACCTCTGTGTTCATCGTAGAAGGAATCAAAGACTAATGCTTTTAATGGTGCTTTTATATCTCCAGTTGGGGGAGGGGATTTCTCAATTATTCTGTCTAATAGTTCTTCTACACCTTCTCCTGTTTTTCCTGATACTTTTACAATTTCTTTCCTCTTAAATCCTAAGAGAGCCTCTATCTCTTTCTCTCTTTCCTCAATATTTATATCTGGTAAATCTATCTTATTAAGTACTGGAATTAACTTAAGACCTAAATCTAGTGCTTTTCTAGTATTAGATATTGTTTGAGCTTGTATTCCTTGACTAGCATCAACTAAGAGGAGTGCAGATTCGCAAGCAGCAAGAGATCTGGATACTTCGTAGGAGAAATCTACATGTCCTGGTGTATCTATGAGATTTAACTCATAGCCTTTCCAAGTCATTTTACAGGCTTGCAGTTTAATTGTTATACCTTTTTCTTGTTCTAAATCTAATTTGTCTAGTAATCTGTTTTTTTTCTTTCTTTGAATATTTTCATTATGTACAGCTTCTAACATTCTATCTGCTAATGTAGATTTCCCATGGTCTATATGAGCAATGATTGAA
>DAOSSC010000052.1:0-1650 GCA_035377085.1 Candidatus Dojkabacteria bacterium | reverse complement strand
GGTTTCTTCTCCCATCCAATGATATTGTCATTGTCATCTACAATGGCTTTGTATATCAGTCTATGTATGGTTCCTGTGTAATCTACCTTTGTAAGAGCTTTTACATCTTTCAATTTTCTATCTAGTACTCTGGAAGCCTTACCTGTAAAACTGCAATATGCGATTCTAATCTTCTTGTTCTCATCATGGATTTTCAATCCTAGATATCCAAGCAAAGTAGTTTTACCAGTTCCAGCATATCCTCCAAACGTAAGATACTGGAGTTTAGGATTTCTGTACCACTCCTGTATACTGTCTAGTATCTCTAGCTGTTTTTTAGAAAATTCAAACGTGTCTTGAGATATGGTTAGATATTTGTTAAATTAAAGCTTATGCTACACAGTATAGTAAATCTAGCGAAAATTTTAAAAGGGATACTCTTAGTTCTCTCTCTGAGTCTCTTTTTTTTGCCGTCAAACATACAAGCACAAGAGAGTACACAATTAAAATCTGTAACATACTTTACTGGTATTGGATGTCCACACTGCGCAAAGGTGACTCCTGTTCTACATGAGAAGGTAAATACAGAGGGAAACTTTCTGATTGTTGAATACGAGATATATCAGCAGAGTGCAAATGCCAAATATCTAAATACATATGGTAGTAGATATGGAAGTGGTCTTGGAATACCTTTAGTTTTGTATGACGAACCAAACTATGATCTTGGAGATGTAAATATACTTAAAAACTTTGATGAAAAGCTTAAAAGTACCCCAATCAACACATTTGAATTAACGAATGGATATATGGATATGCTTTCTGCAGAGTTAAACAAGTTTGAAGGTAAACCAAAGATATATGGACAGGATAGGGTTGCATACCAAAATACAAACAAAGATTTGAGTCCGGAAGAAAATACCATAGTGAGAGATTTCCTTTTAGCTAAAGATCTAAACGCATACGTCAAAGAATTAGAGGGGAAGAAAGCTAGAAATCTAACAATTAAGCTCTCTGGGGCAGAAGAGGTATATGATTATGGAATATCAGTAGGTAGCTGGAATATCCTTTGGCGAGGAGATGCTCCAAAGGGAACATCAACAGGAAACAATCCCTCAGATAACGATCCACAAACAGGTGTAGATGGTAATATTTCCATACTTAAGGTCGTAGGACTAGCATTTACAGACTCCATAAACCCATGTGCACTCTCAGTACTACTCATGATGTTAATTGCAGTAACAACATACCATCCTAAAGACAGAAAACAAATTCTTTGGTCTGGGTTAGCTTTCATAACTGCAGTCTTTGTCACATACTTCATATATGGTCTTTTAATTGTAAAAGCTTTTGAAGTACTTCAAGCATTCAGTAATGTTCGCTTGTATCTTTACAAAGGGCTAGCTGTTGGTGCCATACTCCTTGGGTTATTAGAACTTAAGGATTTCTTTTTCTACAGACCCGGAGGTGTGGGCACAGAAATGCCCCTTTTCCTTAGACCAAAAGTGCAGAGTATAATAGCGAAGGCAACATCACCACTAGGTGCTTTTGGACTTGGGATGTTTGTTACTCTGTTTTTGTTACCTTGTACAATTGGACCATACATAATATTGGGAGGCATGCTTTCCTTTGGAGATTTCCTTAAATCCGTTCCCATTCTCTCCCTTTACAACC
>DAOSSC010000051.1:0-1650 GCA_035377085.1 Candidatus Dojkabacteria bacterium | reverse complement strand
TCTTTTCTTTGTGGTACTGCACTACCTATGGAGATTTTTACATCCTCTGCACTTCTCTCCCCTATTAATACATTGTATTTCTCTCTTACATAGTTAATAACATCCTGGTCCATTTCATCACCAGCGATTCTCATTGTATTATCTACAACAATATCTCCAAGAGAAAAAACTGCAATATCTGAAGTACCACCACCAATATCTACAATCATGCTACCAGAAGCATCCTCTACTGGAAGTCCAGCACCAATAGCTGCTGCCATGGCCTCTTCAACGATAAATACCTCTCTTGCTCCAGCTGTTTTAGCAGCATCAAGTACAGCTTGTCTTTCGACTTCTGTTACAGATGTTGGTACACCGATAATAACTCTTGGCCTTGGAAGTTTAAAACTTTTTCCAAAATATGCATGAGCTCTATGTATGAAATGGTGAATCATTGCCTGAGTGGTATCAAAATCCGAGATGACACCATCTCGTAATGGTCTAATAGCTATAATATTCGCTGGAGTTCTTCCAATCATCTGTCTTGCATCTTTTCCAACGGCAAGAACTGTTTTAGTTCTCTTATCTATAGCTACAACAGATGGTTCAGATACAACAATTCCATGATTTCTCATATATACCATGGTATTGGCCGTCCCTAAGTCTATTCCTAAATCATAGGTAAAGAATTCTAGTATCGAATTAATCAATTTCATAGCACAATTCTATCACTTAAAAGGATATAAAACGAGTATCAACTATATTAAATACCAATATGGAAACTTTACTTCTCCTTTAAGGAATCTTTTCTAAGCTTTTTATAACACTTCATACAAACAGAAGCTTTAACCACTGCCCCATCAACCTCTATATCTACTTTTCTTAGGTTAGGTTCGAATATTCTTTTTGACTTTGGTGCTTTGTATCTCCAACCCACAGAGTGTTTGTGTTGGATACGATTACCAGCCATTGTTGTTTTTCCGCAAATGTTGCAAATTTTTGACATAACGGTGGTATTATATTCTAATCTTTGGCATATTGTCAAAGATTTAAAATTGATATAATGAGATATGATTACAACAGAAACATTGTACTGGCTATTATTCGCTATTCCATCTATCCTAATAGCTTCTACCGTACATGAATATTCTCACGGATTAGCAGCTTACAAGCTAGGAGATCCTACTGCCAAAGCATACGGAAGACTTACGCTTAATCCTCTTAAACACATAGATCCGATAGGGGCACTTTCTATGATTCTTTTTAGATTTGGATGGAGCAAGCCAGTGCCAATAAATGAATACAACTTCAAAAACAGAGAGCTTGGAACTGCAATTGTCTCCTTTGCAGGACCTCTTTCAAATCTTCTTCTAGTAACAGTATTTGGTTCAATTAACCTAATTTTTCATCCTAATCTTGAAAGTATCTTTGGAATATTCCTTTTTACCTTTACACTAATAAATATCTCCCTAGCCATTTTCAACCTAATCCCTATTCCACCGCTAGATGGACACAAAATAGTTCGAGCATTTCTTCCAAAGAAATTGCGATACTACTGGGAGAAAATGGAAAAATTTTCATTTCTGTTCATATTGTTACTAATTATACCTTTCTCCCCTATAGGTAAATTTGTTCTAGGAGGGATTTCTACTATCCTAGCACAATTATTAG
>DAOSSC010000050.1:0-1896 GCA_035377085.1 Candidatus Dojkabacteria bacterium | reverse complement strand
ACATGATACTAGACAATACTTATGGACGTGGGTTCAATTCCCACCGTCTCCACCAATATTGAAAATATATTTAGGATTTATTCTTTCTTCTTAACAACCTTCTTTGCAACTGTTTTTTTAACAGCTACCTTCTTCGCTACAACCTTTGGTTCTAACACTAAAAGAATCTTATCTAGTTTTTCTGTAATACTATCTAACTTCTCTATTAAAGCTGTATTATCTCCACCCTTTTGTCCTTTACCACCCTTTGTCTCAAAACATCTACTACAGTAAATAGGTTTGTCAGGAGATGGACTAAATGGAACCTCACACGACTCTCCACACTCATCACAAACTGCCTTGTACATTGTTGGTTTCTCATCTCTTCGTCCTCCAAAATCTCTGTTACTGCCTCTGTCAAAAGATCTTCTTCCTCTTCCATCATCTCTACTAGGTCCACCCTTCTTTTCAAAACATTGACTACAATATATTGGTTTATTTCCAGTAGGTCTAAATGGAACTTTACAATCCTTTCCACATTCATCACAAACAGCATCAAACATCTCTGGTCTGTCTTCTCTTCTACCACTGAAATTATTTCTTCCTTGATTAAATCTTCCCATTTGTTTTATACCTTAAAATCTAAATATATTAAGCATAATAGCTTTTTAAAGGGAAGATAGCAATGAAGGGAAAATTATTAAACAAAGACACACCTCTCTTCTAAGGATTTTCGCGGTGGTTTCTTTGTTGTAAACGATGGATATCCAAGAGGGATAATTAAACGAGGTTCCCAATTGTTATCAAACTTAACTCTGTATTTTGTAAGAATTTTCTTTAACTCTTCCTTGATGTACAGAGGAGAACAAATCCATCCAGAAGATATTCTCATTGATTGAGCTTGAAGCATCATAGAGTAGGCAGCGGTAGCAACTCCCTGTTCCTCCTTAATATTTAGATTCTTCGATTCCACTTTAGATTCACTGTACTCTGGGTCAGAATTCCTAAAAACAAGGATTGCTGCAGAAGCATTGGCAATGGATATATCGTTGGAGCCTGTATCTCCTTTTTCAATTTTCTTAAACTCTTCGGGTGAAAGATTTGAAAATTGTTTTTGTCTACCCTTGAGTGCAACAGCGGAGATTTCTTCTCTGCATTTTTTATTCAATATGGCGACAAAGAAGTAGGGCTGTCTGTTTTTTGCAGATGGAGCTGCCTGTCCGGCTTTCATAATCAAGGTTAAATCCTCCTTTGAAATTGTTTTTGAATTGTCAAAAACTCTACAACATGTTCTCTCAAAAATCTCATTCATATTTATTTATCGCACGCCATTAATGTACAAGTTACCTCTCCGTTCATACATCCACATGTATTACATCCATCACTAGATTTAAATCCTTCCCCTTCCTTATATGTTTTACCTTCGTAAGTGCATGTTTTTACATTGATTTTTGCATCGCAAACATTATCTGTGCATATTGTTTTACCATCATTACAGAAGCATGTATCACAACCATCACTTGAATCATAGATTTCTCCATCTGCATATGCCCAACCATTGTATTCACATCTCAGTGGTTCCTTGTCTACTTGATTTGTGTAGAGAAGAAAGCTAATTAAGCCAATTACTATTGTTCCAAGGGTTATGCTTAGGCCAAGAAGAAATCCATTGTTTGTATTATTTTTATCTTCCATTCGAAAAGTATATATTATTTATCTGTAAAATGGGAATACATTTCCAAATATAATCCTTTTTCTAGAATAGTGTTCTCTTTTATCCAGAAAATAGATCTTTATCTGTATTGCAATACCTCTTGTGAACCTCTTTGTGAACCGTTTTGCTATGGATATGATTATTCTTGTCCTCATAATCTTTAAAAAAAGAATTCTTTAAAGAATGGAGTATTCTTCTAATTG
>DAOSSC010000049.1:0-1903 GCA_035377085.1 Candidatus Dojkabacteria bacterium | reverse complement strand
AAGCAGACAAGACTACTGTTGGGAATGGAGAAACATTAGAATTTACATGTACTAATGAAGTAATTGATCCAATCCTTGAAATAGAAAAGAGTAATGATAAACAACATATAGATCAAGTAGCTGGAAATGAAGTTACATATACAATTAAAGTAACAGCTCCAGATGATAAGAAAGATGGTACATATGTTCTAAACAATGTAGTCGTATCAGACATAGCACCAGCAGGATTCAATTACATTCTTGGTACATGGATAGCAAAGAAGAATGGAGTTGATATTCCAGTACCAGAACCAACATACAATGGTACAAATAAAGCAGAATGGAAGATTGGCGAAATGAAAGAAGGAGATGTAGTTGTTCTAACATACAAAACAAAGATCTCCCTTCTACAAGAACCAGGTGTATACCCAGACATTGCATGGGTAAAGGGTGTCTCAATTAGCAACACTACAGTCTTAGGTAATGTATCTACAGGTTCTCCAACACCGTTTGTTGGAACTGATGTAACAATCATAGAACCAGTAGAAACAGAAGAAGGAGAAGTACTCGGTGCTGCAATAACACTACCAAATACTGGTGCAAGCACATATCTAACATTAGGAGCATTAATTATGATGATATTAGGAATAGTTGCCCTTCTCTTCAAACCATTTGGAAAACTAAAATATGCCCTACTCACACTCCTTATAACAATATCATTTGCATCTCTAGTTACTCCAAACAGAGCAATTGCAGCTGATGAAGATATTCAGGTAAAGATAATGAAACCTGAATCACCAACAAGAAAGAGTAATTTTAATGTAGGTTTTGTAGCATTAGACATAAATGGTAATCCTATCACAGTAGAATGTTATAAAAATGCAGAGGTAGTACCATTTGCTACATTCACAGCAGATGCAGGAAATTGTCCAGTAACAGTATCTACAAGTGGAACATATACTTTCTATGTCAAAGCAAAATCAACTTCAGGAGAGCAGAAATCTGCAGAGATAACTGTTGTTGTAGACTTAGAAAAACCATCTCCAGTAATAGACTATTCTAAAGCTGGGAATGTAATAAAGTTCAAAACACCAAATGATTCTAAGGTAAAGAAAGTTGAAATACACAGATCTGACAAATCATCATACACAGCAAATCCAGGAACAAGAATTCATACAATGGATGTACTTCCAAACACAGAATACTCATGGACAGATGCAACTGCAGAATCTGGCAAAACATACTACTACGCTCTAAGAACAGTAGACTCACTTGGAAATGTATCATCCATAGTATCAGACCCAGTAGTAACAATTGCACCATCTACACCATCAACAGAAACAGGTACTCCAAAAACCACATCTAGTGCTTCTGCAACAGGCACTACAGATGGTGAAGTAGCAGGTCAAACAGATATGGAGAATAAAGAAGGTGAAGTAGCTGGCGAATCAGATGAAGCTTCTATCGGTGAGATAGAACAAAATATAGGTGAAGAGAAAGAGAATGGAGAAGTTAAAGAAACTACAAAGAAAATAGCAAGCAGATGGTATGTATGGGTATTAGTTGTTCTTGCAATTGGAGGAATAGCATATTATGTCAAAAAACAAAAAGAATATTAACAAAAAAGCTTTAGTAGGAGTACTGTTACTCCTACTAGGCCTCACTGCCCTATTCTTGACATTTTGGCCAGTAATTAAGGCTAAATATAACCAATATACATTCTCAGAACCATCTACTAGTAATGTTGTTATATCTGAAGATAAACCTATTACAAAAGAGATTAAACCTCAAACTAAAGAAGTTATACTAGATTCTAAATTCGGTTTATATATCCCTAAAATTAAATCTAACACATCTGTTGTCGCAGATGTTAGTCCATACAATTATGCTGAATACTCAAAAGCACTAGAAACAGGAGTAGCAC
>DAOSSC010000048.1:0-1912 GCA_035377085.1 Candidatus Dojkabacteria bacterium | reverse complement strand
CTATCTTTCTTTGTAAATATTCTTTTTGCTTCTCCAATAGTTGTACTCCATGGGTGTTTTTTCTTTGTTTGAGATATGCTTTTTAGCATTTTTCTTTTATCTACAACGATTGTTAAATATATAAAAGGTATAGTGTCCAGAAAGTATGCTAATTCCTGTATATATTTTCTTCTATACTTCTTTATCTTAAACAATTGAGCTTTACTCTTTCGTAGATACTTAGTATTTTCACTAAATAATTCAACGGAATGTAGATGTTGGATATATCCAAAATATTTTCTTTTTAGATTGAAATAGAATTCTTCTATGTTATTGAAATTATGGTTGGTGGCAATAACACCAGTTAATATGAAGTATCTTTCTTGATCTTTTAGTGATGGAATACCAGATTCGTCGATGTATATGGTATGTCTACCTTTGGTCTTCTTTGGTAGTCTTATATTTGCATTAATTTTGTGTGACAAATATTTATGTATTTAAGTTAGATGGTAGTTTAGAGAGTATCTCATGCTATTATTTATACCATCTAATAATTACAAAATTCTTACAAGCAGAAAATGACAAAATTTGGAATTACATATATATTTCTTCATTCTTATCCATATCAAACCCAACCTCTTTCAAACTCTTCTTTATCTCTTCATCTAATACTTTAGATTCCTCCATTGTATCTTTTAATTCTTTTACTAACGTATTCATCTTCTCTTCAAAGGGTATACCATCATCCTCTTCTTCTGGTATACCAACATATCTACCAGGTGTTAATACCCAACCATTTTTCTCTATCTCTTCTAATGTAGCTGATTTACAAAAACCTTTAATATCTTCATACTTTCCATCTGTCTTTCTCCATTCATGGTATGTATCTGATATTTTCTGTATATCTTCCTTAGTGAAATCCCTATGTGTTCTATCCTTCATATATCCAAGTTCACTAGCATCTATGAAAAGTACCTCCTTGGACCTATCTTTATACTTAGAATCTTTCTTGTTTCTTCTTAAGAACCAGACACATGCAGGTATACCTACATTGTAGAAGAGTTGCTTAGGTAGCATAAGAATACAATCGACTAGCCCAGCTTTTAATATGTTCTTTCTAATCTCTCCTTCATTAGATGTGTTAGATGACAGAGAGCCATTTGAAAGAACAGTAGCCATAACTCCGTTTGGTGCTAGATGATATATCATATGTTGTATCCAAGCATAGTTAGCATTTCCCTCTGGTGGAATACCATATGCCCATCTAGCATCATCTTTTAGCAATTCTCCAGACCAATCACTATCATTAAAAGGTGGATTAGCTAATATGTAGTCTGCCTTAAGGGTAGGGTGGAGATCTTTTAGGAAAGAACCTTCTGTATTCCATAATACTTGTGTACCATCGATGCCTCTAATTGCTAAATTCATTCGACATAGTCTCCATGTTGTTTGATTAGATTCTTGTCCAAATATTGAAATATCACTTCTTCTTCCTTGGTGTTCTTGTATCAATTTATCACTCATTACAAACATTCCTCCACTTCCACAGCATGGGTCATATACTCTGCCACTGTATGGTTCAATCATCTCTACCATTGTTTCGACAATGCTTTTAGGTGTGTAGAACTGACCTCCTTTTCTTCCTTCTGCAAGTGCAAATTCACCTAAGAAATATTCATATATTCTTCCTAATATATCCTTAGAATCTTTAGCTTCTGTTTCTAAATCAATATTACTGATTAAATCAATTAAATTTCCTAATGTCATTTTATCCAACTCTTCTTTGTTAAATACCTTGGGGAGAAGTCCTTTAAGAGAAAAGTTTTCTTTCTCTATGACATCCATAGCATTGTCTAAATCTTCTCCAATTGTTGGTAGTTTTGCTCTAGTTTGAATGTATGCCCATCTCGCTTCTTTTGGAACAAAGAATACG
>DAOSSC010000047.1:0-1976 GCA_035377085.1 Candidatus Dojkabacteria bacterium | reverse complement strand
TCAAGAGATACCACACCATCAAATGGAGCCTGTTTCTCTGATCCATCACTACCTATGTACATAACCTGACCCATTTTAACCTCTTGTGTATCTTCTACTAAAACATTTTTAGCTTTAGAAACAACATAGTATCTCTCCATGTTTTTTTCTCCAGAGATTACAATGGTTGCAGACTCATCTTCAGCAATATCAATGTGAACTTTACCATCAATTGAAGCCATCTCTGCTTCAGCTTTTGGAGTTCTAGCTTCAAATAGTTCTTCTATTCTAGGTAGACCCTGGGTAATATCAATCTTCTGAACACCTCCCTTATGGAACGTCTGCATAGTCATCTGTGTACCAGGCTCTCCAATAGATTGAGCTGCAATAACACCAACTGCTCTTCCCATATCAATCTCTTTATTATTCTCAAGATTATATCCATAGCATTTCTTACAAATACCTAATGGAGATTTACATAACAAAGGCGTTCTAACAAATACTTCCTCTATTCCAGCTTCATCTATCTTTTCTGCAACATCTTGATTTATGATTTCATTTTTCTTTCCGACAACTTCCTTACCAATCTTAATATCTTTTGCAAGAACTCTTCCAAAAATTCTATCTTTGAAATCAATTCTTCTATCATCAGATCTTTTAATTGCTAATCCTTCTCCTTCATAACCACAATCATCCTGTCTAACAATTACATCATGAGCAACATCTACAAGTTTTCTTGTTAGATAACCTGAGGAAGATGTCTTAAGAGATCTATCAGCAATACCTTTTCTACCACCGTTTGCAGCAACAAAGTATTCAAATGCACTCAACCCATCTCTGTAGTTACTCTTAATTGGCATAGCAACAAGATTACCTCTAGAGTCTCTAACAACACCTTTAATTGTAAGAACCTGTCTTGCCTGAATCTTTCCTCCATTACCACCAGACTCAACCATTTGGAATATTGAATTATCTTTAGGTAATTTAGACCATGCTTTCTCAGCTAATTCATCTGAGAAATCATCCCACATATTAGTAGAGATATTAACCTTCTCTTTCTTTGTCATTAAACCTTGTAAATAATTCCCTTGCAACTGCTCATCTTTATCTTCAATCTTCTTAATCTCTGACTTAATATCAAAATCAACATTACAATCCTCCATTGCAAAAGAGAATGCCAAATCTGTTGCATACTTAAACCCAAGAGCTTTCATGTTGTCAAGAAGTTCAACTACAACAGATAAATCCTCTGCACTTTTGATTTTGTTAATAATATCTTTAATACTCTTGTTATCTATTCTCTCATTTATGTATGGATAGCCTTCTGGAAGAATGCCATTAAAAATCACTCTCCCTACAGAAGTCTTAATTACCTCTCCATTGATTCTTACTACGATTTCTTCATTAATATTAATATCATCTCTTTCATACGCTTTTATAGCTAATTCTGATGTTGCAAATATTTTTGGATTTTTTGATTCAACTAAATCTGTCATCATGTAAAAGCCAATTAACATATCTTTTGCTGGAGATGCTAATACTTGACCATTTGATATATTTACAATATTTAAAGAAGACATCATCTCTCTCTTCGCTTCTTCTATTGCTTCATCTGTTAAGAGAATATGAACAGCCATCTGGTCTCCATCAAAGTCTGCATTAAATGCTTTACATACTAACGGATGAATTCTAATTGCCTCTCCTTCAACAAGTCTTGGGTAGAAAGCCTGAACACTATACTTGTGCAAAGTAGGAGCCCTATTTAGTAATACTGGCTTGTTTCTAATAACTTCTTCTAACAAGTCCCAAATGATATCCTCTTCTTCTTCTAACATTTCTTTTGCTACCCTTACATTTGGAGCCAATTCTCTATCAAGAAGTTTATAAATAACAAATGGTTTGAACATTTCCAAAGCAACTGACTTAGGTATACCACACTGATCAAATTTAAGACTTGGATCACCATCAATTACAGCTCTACCTGAATAGTCAACCCT
>DAOSSC010000046.1:0-2083 GCA_035377085.1 Candidatus Dojkabacteria bacterium | reverse complement strand
AAAGAGAGAGACATGATAGATATCATGGGACATGAACTTAGAACTCCAGCAACGATTGTTAAATTAAATGTTGAACTACTTCAGAGATATGTAGATAGTAATCCTGAGGAATTCAAGAGATACTTAGACAGAATAAGTGATGCAGTAGAAAATGAAATTAAACTCATTAATACTTTGCTTTCATCTGCAAAATTGGAAGGAGACAAGGTGGAGATAAATAGCGAAGAAGTAGATCTTTTAACGGAGATAGAAATGTGTATACACGATCATGAGAGAGAGGCAAGGGATAAGAAACTGAAAATTGTAAATAAGGCTAAAAAAAGAACTCCAACAATATATGCAGACAGAACAAGGGTTATAGAAATCTTAAACAATCTTTTGGATAATGCAATTAAATATACCAAGAAAGGTAGTGTAACTGTAAAAACAGAGTACGACAAACAGAATGTAACTGTATCAGTAGAAGATACAGGGCAAGGAATCCCAAAGGATGATTTATCTAAACTAGGAACAAAGTTCTACAGAGTAGATAACTATATTGAGGGAAAGAATTGGGACCCTGTGGATATTGTTAGACCAGGAGGAACAGGATTGGGCTTGTATGTTACATTCAGCTTAGTAAAGTTGATGAAAGGTAAAATATGGGTGGAAAGTAAATTAGGCAAGGGTAGTAAATTCATATTCACATTACCAATATACAAAGGTCAGAATGAAAAGAAATCCAAGAAGATATCTTTGAATATGTTTGAGCGAATGGGTTTAAAGAAGTAACTTTCTCTCTATCTCTAGTAATCTGTTGTATTTAACAAGCCTTTCTCCTCTAGTAGGACCTCCAAACTTACACTGTGTAGCAGGAGTACCTACTACTAAATCTGCAATGAATGAATCATTTGTTTCGCCACTTCTATGAGAGATTATGGCTGTCATTTTGTTATCTACAGTAAGTCGTATTGCATTGAGTGTTTCTGTTACACTCCCGATTTGGTTTAACTTTATTAGTACACTGTTCATTGCTTTAGTATCTATGCCCTTTTGTATCCTTTGGGTATTTGTTGTAAGAAGATCATCTCCAACTATATTGTATTTTCCTCCGAGCTCTTTGGTAATAGTACCCCATCCATCCCAATCGTCCTCAATAAGTGGATCCTCTATGGAGATTAATGGGTAGTTAGAATAAAGTTCTTTCTGAAATTCTACCCAGTTTGAAGTATTAAACTCTTTCTTCTCTTTCTTAAGAATGTATTTAGATTTAGTTTTGTCATATATCTCGGAAGCTGCAATATCCAGTGCTATATTAAAATCTTCTCCTGGGATATATCCACTTTCCTGTATACCTTGAAGTATGATATCTAGTGCTTCTTTATTACTTTTAACTTCACTTGGAGAGAATGCTCCTTCAAGGCCTACATTAGTAGAGTATCTTTTCTGTTTTAGTATATCCCTTATACCCTGGAATACCTTGATACTTTGTCTGAATCCATCTTCAAATGTTTTGAACTTTTCTTTGTTTGGTACTATCATGAACTCTTGGATATCTGTAGCCCAATCCCCATGTTTACCACCTTCCATTACTAACACAAGTGGAGTAGGCATAGTGAGGTTTTGGGAATTGTAATTCTCTTTGGAATATATCATGGAGATATATTCGTACAGCTCTAATCCTAGGGAATTAGCGGTAGCTCTACAGAAAGCCATGGAGCATGAGAGGATACTGTTTCCACCTAGGGTACTTTTCTGCTCTGTACCATCCAATGATAATAAATGGTTGTCAAATTCTTCCTGACTGACAAAATCTTTTTCAATAACTGAATCTTTGATTTTTGTATTTATGATATTTACTGCATCTGTTACTCCAAGTCCATCTTTGTCTCGTAGTTCAAGTACTTCTGTAGTACCTGTGGATGTTCCACTTGGGACTTCTGCAATTCCTTTGTCCCCACAGAGTAGTTCAATTTCTGTAGATATGGTTGGTTTACCATTAGAGTCTAGTATTTCTCTTGCTTGTATGTTTTTAATTTTCATATTTGTACATTGTAGCAGAGAGTGTAGGAATTGTCTTTAGGGTATTTGTTTGGTAAAATCT
>DAOSSC010000045.1:0-2216 GCA_035377085.1 Candidatus Dojkabacteria bacterium | reverse complement strand
TTAATCCAGATGCAGTAATTCGAAGAGGTACAGAGAGCTATGTTTGGGTAGATAGAGATACAAGTAGAACTTTGGAGATATCTGCAAAGAATTTGAACTTTAGTCTTAGAACAGATGCACAATATATTCGTACACAAGCTAAAAATGGAACACTCCCTACAGAGCAAGAAGCAAAATCTAAGGCTGCAAATTTACTAAGATCTCTTGGATTTGCTTCCGATGATTATGCATCTGGGATTCCTACCACTACACTTATAGATGTTAATCCGGATGGTTCGTTTAGTCAGGCTGCTTCTCTGTCTGAGGCTGAATTGATAAGGGTAGATTTCAAAAGATCCAAATCAATGATAACAATTGCATCAAATATTGTAGGTGCTGACTCTATGGTCGCTACACTTACAAGAAGGTTGGGTGAACCTACACAGGAGACACCAATTATTAATGACGAGAGAATAACAGTATATACTTTCAATACTAGGGTTACTACTCTTAATCCAAACAAGAGTAATATTTCTGTTTACATAGGCGTACAAGATAAATCTTCAGATGAGTTAGCCGGTGTTTACCAGATTGATTATACTTACTGGCCAATTCAAGAGACAAGCTGCGGAACATACGAACTTGTTTCTCCACAGTATGCAATACAGCAGGTTCAATCTGGAAATGGTAGTCTAGTATATTTAAATAAGGTCGGGGGAGATAGTGTAGTTGATTACATACCTAGGAAGGTTACAAAGTTTAGTGTGTTTTACATTAATCTTACATACTACGAGAGTCCTACAGAACAAGAGTATCTACAACCTGTTTATGTAGTATCTGGAGAGGTGATATTCGATGATGGTTCTAAAGGAGAATTTGATTACTACTATCCTGCAATTAACTACGCTTCTGTGCAAAACAAAATAGTATTACCGGAACCAGAGGTAAAAGAAACAAATTCCTTGTTCTAGAGACTTACGGAGTTATTCTCTTTGGATCTCTTGGAAGAAGAGTTACATCTCGGATATTATCTAAGTCTAATAATTTCATTAGCAATCTTGTAGGACCAACTCCCATACCACCATGAGGAGGACATCCATATTTAAAGAATTGTAGGAATGTTTCAAAATTCTTAACATCCAGTCCTTTCTCTTGAGCTTGTTTGACAACTATATCATATCTATGTTCTCTCCTTGCACCCGTAGTAACCTCTAGCCCATTCCAAAGAAGATCGAAACTGTCTGAGAGTTCTTTTCCATCTATCTTCATATGATAGAAAGGTCTTTTTGCCCACGGCCACTCTGTTATAAATATAAATTCATGATTGTATTTTTCTTTAGTATACTCTCCCAATGCTTTCTCATCTTCCGTTCCAATATCTTCATAATCCTTTTTAAGAATATCCATAGCCTGTGCAAATGTAATTCTTGGAAATGGTCTTTGAGGTATAACAATCTCTTTCCCAAACATTGTCTTTATCTCCTCTCCCATCTCCTCTTTCAAACCTGTCATCCAGTACACTATCCACTCTTCTTCTAAATCTAGTAGCTCCTCTATCTTTTCAACAAAAGATATCTCCATATCTACACCTGTAAATTCAGTAGCATGCCTAGCTGTAAACGATTGCTCTGCTCTAAAGATTGGACCAACTTCAAAGACTTTCTCAAATCCGGAGGCCATAGCCATCTGTTTGTAAAATTGAGGACTCTGGGTTAAGAACATCTCTTGTCCGAAGTAATCCACTTTAAATACCTCTGCACCTCCCTCGCTTGGAATGGAGATTAATTTTGAAGTTTTAATATCTATGAAATTATGTTCATACCAGTACTGTCTCATATATTTCTCCATAGTTGACCATACTTTGAATATCATGGCGTTCTTTGGTTTTCTTAAATCTAACCATCTGTTATCCAATCTTAGCGCAAGATTAGGTTGTTCATCTCCCTTTCTTTCATACACTTGGAATGGAAGCTCTGCTATTGGAGAGGATATTACTTCAAGACCCTTAAGATGTAACTCAAACCCATCTGGAGCTTGCTTCTCCTCTTTTCCTATACCTGTTACATATATTACTGATTCAGAGGGTGTGGTAGAGAGTTGTTTAATAATTTTACTGTCATCTACAAAACACTGTACTACTCCAGAGATATCTCTCAAAAGTAGGAACCCAAACTTAGATTGCTCTCTAAATTTGAATAACCATCCCTTCAGAGTAATCTCTTTCCCATTGTAATCAG
>DAOSSC010000044.1:0-2337 GCA_035377085.1 Candidatus Dojkabacteria bacterium | reverse complement strand
AAGTAAGATACCTCTCCTTTTGACCTATGGTATATCTCTTACTTAAATTTTTTACTTCTACTGCATTATTCATATTTATATTATATCTGCAAAATATTTCTCAACCTTCTTAAAATACATATATCCACTTATTAAAACTACCAAAGTTATTAATGTAGATATACCAAGTAATCCCCAATCGATACTCCCCCCAAGTATTAAGGTTCTATGTGCCTCTATCAAACCGCTTAAAGGATTAAGATTCAATATCCATTGGTAACTACCTGCTAGTGCAACAGGATATATGACAGGCGTTATGTACATCAAAGTCTGAGTGAAGAAAGGTAGGGCATATTGTACATCTCTGTATTTAACATTCAACGCCGAAAACCACAATCCTATTCCAACACTCAACAACCAAGTTATGAAAACAACAACAGGGATTAGTAATATACCGTAAGTAAGAGGGTAATGGTAATAGATCATCAAACCGAAAACAATGATAAAAGATATTGCATAGTCAATGAGACCAACAATAGTAGAAGATGCAGGAATAATCACTCTTGGGAAATATACCTTGGTTATTAATTTAGAATTACCAATCATACTGCTACTAGACTGTGCTACAGCTGCAGAGAAATATGACCATAACACTAAGCCGGAGTAAGAAAATATTGGGTATGGAATACCACCTGTGTCAATTTTAGCAACCTTACCAAAAAGAAATGTGAATACAACCATTGTAAGTAATGGTCGAATAATAGCCCAAAGTACACCAATTATTGTTTGTTTATATCTAACTTGAAATTCTCTAAATGAAAGGACTCCAAATAACTCTCTATAATT
Source organism: Candidatus Dojkabacteria bacterium (assembly GCA_035377085.1). Lineage (GTDB taxonomy): Bacteria > Patescibacteriota > Dojkabacteria > SC72 > SC72 > JAKPKF01. The sequence goes on along the minus strand of DAOSSC010000044.1, from coordinate 1,512 downwards.
CCAAAGTTCTTTTAAATCAAAATTTGCAAATCCTTTTTTCGCTTTTATAACTGTAATTTCTTTCATAAAGCTTTGTTATTTTAACATGTTTTAGACTACTTAACTACTTCAAAAATATATACATCCTTATTCTTCATTTCAATCTTTTGCTCTAGTTTTAGTATTTCTATTTCTAGGATATCTTGTATATCTGCCTCTCTAAACTTCTCATTTGAATATTTCTTTTTTAAATCTACAAACACAACCTTCTCAACATCATTAGATAGCAATTTATTTTCAAATTCATCTAAATTTCTGCTGCTAAAGTTGAAAGTCTTTAAACTTCCACTCTGTCTTAACATTCTTTTCTTTGGAACCCACTCTCTTAACGACCACTTCCATTCTGCACTTTGGACATCCTCACCTCGTAGTATAAATGGTAACCTATCCCAACCTATATCGTTGATCCAAACCCTCTCATCCTCGTCTACCAAAGCAACAATCTTTTCACACTCTCGGTTGTATCCATACATCAGGTATGCCCCTATCTGCCCATGGGTATATGAACCCAGTAAAGATGTTCCTGCAGTAAACAGGGATATTGCTATAATTAGTATATATTTAAATATATCCTTGTTAAATCTCTTCGAGAAATACATAACCCACATTGGGACTAAAAGGAAAGTAGTTGCAAGAATCTTCACCCATAAATAACTGTATTCAAAATATATACCTACTGCTGAGAATACAGTTGTTAGAATTAATATCCAAAGATATTTCTTTTCTCTTTGTATATCCTTAAGAAAATACAGGATGAAAATTATGATGACTGGAGCTACAGGAAGAAGATATCTCCCAAGAGATGCCCTAACGATATATATAACTAGATATGTAAGAAGAAAAATAGATAGGAATACTAATGCTTTTCTTTTCTCTTTAAGCCATTTCTTTAAATAATTCCAAGAAAGGATAACTGCTGGAACAAGCATAAGGAATGGTATTGAAAGAAAAGAGAATGTTCGTGGATAGAAGATTTTACCAATATATGAAAGACCGAGGTTTACTATCTTAACCAAATCGGTATCTCCTACTAAAAGAGGAATTGTTTTTGCAACACCCTTGTTGAACTGTAGGTCCTGGTTGTACGTGGCTGTCTTAGATTCAAAACCTTCACTCATCTCAGACAAACCACCCTCTATTAAACCAAGTATGTTCGCATTGTAGATATTCAATGGAACTAGTGATGTTGTAAACATTAGAACAAGGAATACAACGGATGGTAAAAGAAGTTTAATCCCAGACAAAAAGATATTCTTCACAGACCCCCACTCTTTAATTAATATCCAGATCCCAAGTGCAGGAAGCAAAGAGAAAAAGACATGCTCTTTCGCGTCAAGAAGTAGAAGTAAATATATTCCCGAAAGCCATTCACTTCTTTTACTAAGTATAGATTCTAAAATTAATAGTACAAAAAAAAGTGCTCCAATATCTCTGTAGAATGTTTGGGTATACATTAAGAATTGGTAATTACAA
>DAOSSC010000043.1:0-2387 GCA_035377085.1 Candidatus Dojkabacteria bacterium | reverse complement strand
AAACAACAACAACGGAAAGATTGTTGTATTTTACAGGACAGGTTCACAAGATTGGCGAGACTCATGAAGGAGAAGCTACAACAGACTTTATGGAACAGGAGCAGGAGAGAGGTATTACTATTATGTCTGCAGCTGTTACATGTTTCTGGGTATATGGTGATAATAAATATAGAATTAACATTATTGATACACCAGGACATGTGGACTTTACTGCAGAAGTTGAAAGATCTCTTAGAGTATTAGATGGTGCAGTCGTTATCTTTGATGGAAGAAAAGGTGTAGAGCCACAATCTGAGACAGTTTGGAGACAGGCAAACAAATATCATGTTCCAAGAATCTGTTTTATGAACAAGATTAATCTAATTGGAGGGAGTTTTGATCATAGTTTCCAGACAATCAAGGATAGGCTAAGCAACAAAGCAGTTGCAGTTACATATCCACTTGGAAAAGAGCAAGATCTTCACGGTTATGTTGATTTAGTAAAGATGAAGGCATACAAATATGAAGGTGAGGATACTCCAGATTTAATTGAAATTCCAATCCCTGATGATGTCAAAGCAAAGGTTGATGAACTAAGAGGTATTTTAGTGGAAGCATTGGTTGAGCAGGATGATGCTTTGATGGAGAAATACTTTGCAGGTGAAGAATTGACAGAGGAAGAACTTTTTAGTGCTTTGAGAAAAGGAACGCTTTCTGAAAGTATTTTCCCAGTATTAGGTGGGGATTCTAGAACTGCAATGGCTAAAACATTGTTAGACTATATTACTATCTGTCTTCCTTCACCTTTGGATGTCCCGGCGGTTAAAGGAGTTGATCCAAAAACAGGAGAAGAGAAAGAGAGAAAAGCAGAAGAATCAGATCCGTTTTCGGCGTTGGTATTTAAAATTGTTAATGATCCACACGTTGGTAATCTGTCATACTTTAGAATTTATTCAGGAAAGATTGATTCTGGTTCATATGTTCTAAACTCCACGAAGAATATTAAAGAGAGAGCAAGCCGACTTATCCTTATGCATGCAGATGATAGGGAGGAAGTGGATTCTTTAAGAGTTGGAGATATTGGTGCAATTGTTGGTTTGAAAGATTCTGTAACTGGTGACACTCTTTGTGATGAGAAAAATCCAGTTATTCTAGAGCAAATTCAATTTGCAGAACCAGTTGTTTCAGAGGCAATTGAACCGGCAACAAAATCTGATGAAGAGAAGATGTCTGAGGCTTTGGCTAGATTTGTTAAAGAAGATCCAACATTTAGGGTTAGCACAAATACAGAAACAGGCCAAACAATTATCTCTGGTATGGGTGAGCTTCATCTAGACATTATTGTTGATAGGATGAAGAGAGAGTTTAATGTTGCAGCTAATGTTGGTAAGCCACAAGTTGCATACAAAGAAACAATCAAAAGAAATGTTGAGCAGGTTGAGGGGAGATATGTTAAACAGTCTGGTGGTAAAGGTCAGTATGGTCATTGTTGGTTGAAATTAGAGCCTAATGAGAAGGGTAAAGGATTTGAATTTATCAATGCGATTAAGGGGGGTGCAATTCCAAGAGAATTTATCCCAGCAATCCAAAAAGGTGTTGAAGATGCGATGAAAGCAGGTGTTGTTGCTGGATATCCAGTAGTTGATATTAAAGTTACAGTATATGATGGTTCATATCATGATGTTGACTCTTCTGAAGCAGCATTTAAGATTGCAGGTTCAATGGCATTTAAAGAAGGTATGAAGATGGGAGATCCTATTCTTCTTGAGCCTATCATGAAGGTAGATGTTGATACTCCAGATGATCATATGGGAGATGTTACAGGTTCACTTAGTAGTAAGAGGGGACAGATTCAGGGGACGGAGAGCCTTGGAAGTGGTATTAGTAGAATTACAGCAATGGTTCCACTTTCTGAACTGTTTGGTTATACAAGTGAATTGAGATCTTTGACTAGTGGTAGAGGTAGTGCAACTATGGAGCCATCTCACTATGCAGAGGTACCAAGGAATGTTGCAGAGGAAATTGCTGGAAAGAAAGTTTAATCTTTCTATGAATAGATACTTGATGAAAGAGAGTGGGAATTCCTGCTCTCTTTTTTTTATCTACCATATTATTGATATAATCGTTTAATTAAATAAGTTAATGGCAAATAAATGAAAAAGAAAAGAAAGGATTTCAAAGATACTGAGTTATTTTCTCTTTTACAGGAAGGAAATGTGCAAGAGTTTTTTAATGAGCTTGGGAAGATGATTGAGTTTCTTGGTGAAGAGGTGAAGAATTTTAATCTTGATGATTGGGCAGTTAAGTACTCAAGAGGGAAAGAGCAACAAGCAATAAATACTGCAATTACAGGGAAAGCAGAGGAGAGGGCTAAAAAATGGATATGTCCAAGGATACCTTTATGGATT
>DAOSSC010000042.1:0-2409 GCA_035377085.1 Candidatus Dojkabacteria bacterium | reverse complement strand
AGCTGATTATCTATTCTCCTAGATTCATGCCTCTCAGAACCAATTACATACAATCCTCCAACTTCTTTAACACCTTCTCCAAGTGCAATATCTGTACCTCTTCCTGCCATATTTGTAGCAATGGTAACTGCTCCTAATTGCCCTGCCTCAGATACAATCTTGGCTTCAAGTTCATGCTGTTTTGCATTCAAGACATTATGCTTTACACCTTCTTTCTTAAGCATATCTGAGAGAATTTCTGATTTCTCAACAGAAGTAGTACCAACAAGTATCGGTTGACCTTTTGCATGTCTATCTACAATTTCTTTAACTATTGCCTTAAACTTCCCCTCCTGCGTTCTGTAAATGACATCAGTAAAGTCTTGCCTTATAACTTCTCTATTAGTTGGAACAACAATAGTATCTAGATGATAAATCTGAGAAAACTCCTCTGCCTCAGTAACAGCAGTACCTGTCATTCCAGATAAATACTTATACAATCTAAAGAAATTCTGCAATGTAATTGTTGCCATCGTCTTGGATTCTTTCTTTACCTCTACACCCTCTTTTGCCTCAATTGCCTGATGAAGACCCTCACTATACCTTCTCCCCTCCATGGCCCTTCCAGTAAATTCATCAACAATTAAAATCTCCCCATTCCTAATCATATACTCATCATCAAGATGATAGAGTTCTTTTGCTTTAAGTGCATTGTCCAAATGATACGCTAACTGTGCATTCTCATACACATTATCAACCTTGAGCATCTTTTCAACCACATCCATACCTTCTTGATTTAAAGATACTGCATGTGCTTTCTCATCAACTGTATAGTGAACATCTTTCTGCAAAAAATTAACTATACTTGCAAACTGCTTGTATAGGTCATTTGCAGTATCAGCGCTGGTTGAAATAATTAAAGGAGTTCTAGCTTCATCAATTAAAATAGAGTCAGCTTCATCAACTATTACAAAATATTTAGGACCCTGCACCCTCTCCTCTAAACTTCTTGCCATATTATCCCTTAGGTAATCAAAACCAAACTCACTATTAGTACCGTATACAACATCACAAGCATATGTTTCCTGCTTGCTACATTCAACAAGATTAACTCCACTCATATGATCATACTTCAATCTCCCAGATTCCTTGAATTTAGCATCTCTCTCTTTGATTAGCTTCTTTGCCTCATCTCCTTTAATCTTAATAGCCTCTTCATCATCTACAAACCTATACTGCTTCCCTGAATTAATTGCCCCTACAGTCATACCCAATGAATGCAAAATATGACCAGTCCACTCAGCATCTCTTCTTGCTAAGTAATCATTTACTGTAACCAAATGAGCACCCCTTCCTGTTAGTGCATACAAATACAGTGGTAGATTAGCAGCCAAAGTTTTACCCTCCCCTGTAAACAATTCAGCAATCTTGTTATCAAACAAAACATATCCAGCCATTAACTGAACATCAAAATGCCTATGATTCGCAACTCTCTTAGATGCTTCTCTTACAACAGCAAATGCCTCAGGAAGCAGTTTATACAACTTCTTTTTTTCCTCTTCTAAATTCTTTTTTAAATCCTCATCTTTAAGAGTCGTAAAATCAGTTCTAGCTGTTTCCAAATCAACACCTATTTCATTCCTAAGTTGTTCTGTCTTTGCTTTTAATTCCTCATCAGAAAGTTTGGAGATACTTTTCTCCATATCATTGATACTATCAATAATCGGCTCTATCTTAGCCAACTGTTTCTCATTTGAATCAAAAATTTTTGTTAAAAACTTAAGCATACAACTCTGATTATACCACCCAATGGTCTCTTTTCCGAATTAATCTAAATTTAATTTTTACATTGTAGATTGTAGGTATGCAAAAGAAAATTTTTCATATATCTACAACCATTTTAATTGGTTTCCTTACAGGCTTTTTTCTGTACAATCATATCCCATCCATTGCACAAGAAGAACAAGTTGAAGTACCAGGAATCAATGAAGAGTTGATAGAACAAAACAAAGATGTTGAATTACTCTCTCCAAACTACGGAGATATATTCCCATTTGGAGAAGATATATTAATATCTTGGAGAAACAAAAATCTAGAAAAAGAATATGTGTATGTTGTATATTTTTACTATCTAGAAGGACAATTTCATACGGGCAGCACAAGTAGAAACACGGAAGAAAACCAGTATTATATAAAACCATTTCAAGAAAGTGTAATTGCCCTACAAGTATATTACTATGATAAAGAATTTTACTATACAGAACAGAGAAAAGATCACACATACGCCTCAGATATTCTTGTTCTTGGGATTGGCATGAATATTCCAGAATATTGGTATAAAACATTTTACAAAGAGAAACCTCAGCCCATTCTAAATCCAGTTGCAGAACATGTAATTGGTCCAGCGACTACCTCTACAGAAGAAAAGAA
>DAOSSC010000041.1:0-2484 GCA_035377085.1 Candidatus Dojkabacteria bacterium | reverse complement strand
AAAGTAATATTGTAGAATATTAAAACTCCTACACCTTAATCTTCTCCTCGATCTCTTTTTCGCTTAATTTCTTTGTACAGAAGAACCAATCATAACAATGCATATCCTTCTTGTTGCTCATTCTCTCCTTCGCAACACCACACGAACCTGCAGTTGGTACAATTACATCATCACCTGGTTCCCAGTCTGCTGGTGTAGCAACAGCAAACTCATCAGCTGTTTGAAGAGCTTTTAGAACTCTTAGAAGCTCATCAAAATTTCTTCCCGTACTTAATGGGTAGTAGATGATTGTTCTAATGATACCTTTTGGATCAATGAAGAATACTGCTCTTACTGCCTTTGTACTACTCTCTCCTGATTGAATCATTCCATATTTTCTTGCAACTTCCATTGTAATATCTTCAATCAATGGAAATGTTACTTCAACATTCTTCATTCCTTTGTATTCAATCTTTTCCTTAATTGTCCTTAACCATGCAATATGACTATATAATCCATCAACAGAAAGACCAACTAATTTACAATTTAGGTCATTAAATTCCTTCTCTCTTGATGCAAAAGTCATAAACTCTGAAGTACATACAGGTGTAAAGTCAGCTGGATGGCTAAAAAGTATTACCCAACTACCTTCAAACTGTTTAGGAAAGTCTATATCCCCTTGTGTTGTTGTTGCTTTGAATTCTGGAGCCTTATCTCCTATCCTTGGCATCTGTACAACTTCTTTATCACAATCACAACATTTACAACAATCACATCTCTTTGTATCTTCCATATTATTTATCTTAACATGTTATATATCTACCATTTTACTAAATACTCAACTACTTTCCAAATCCTCTTTTCTGTCTACTTGCGTGATATAATTACAGATATGTTTGAAGTAAAGAATCTTTATGTAACAGTAGACAATCAAGAGATATTAAAAGGTCTAACCCAAGACTTCACAGTACCAACTGGGAAATTTTTTGTTCTCTTTGGTCCGAATGGTTGTGGTAAATCTACCCTTTTTAGAGCATCTATGGGTTTCTCTAAATACAAAGTGAAGGGGGATATACTTCTTGATGGAAAGAGGATCAATGGGTTGGATATAGATAAGAGAGTAAAGAGAGGTCTTGCATATATGTATCAAATACCTCCACAACTTAAAGGTGTAAAGTTTGAAGATATTATTAAAGAAGGAACAGGTGAGGAGACAATTTTTAAGCAATACTCTAAAGATATAGATATGCTAGATGCAAGTAAATTTCTTCAAAGGGATATCAATGTAGGGCTCTCTGGTGGAGAGATAAAGAGGAGTGAACTTCTTTCTCTCTCTATGCTTCCAGATACAAAAGTATTTCTTTTTGATGAGGCAGATTCAGGTATTGATTTAGATAATCTAAAAAAGGTTGGGAGATATATGACAGATTTGTTAAAGAGGAAGAAAGCAATGGGTGTAATTGTTACACATAGTGGTGATATTCTTAAATATATAGATGCTGTTAAAGGTGCTGTTATGTATAGAGGAAAAATTGCTTGTGTAGGTAATCCTTTGGATATTTTGAAATGCATTAGAAAGAAAGGATATGCAGAGTGTGTAAATTGTAATGGTAAGAACATATGATGAATCTTGAAGACTTTTTAGACAGCTATTCTAATGTAGGATTTAATCCATATATTGTTGTTAATGACAATCAGCCACTTATGTTAGAGAGTGAAGGAGAAGACCTTGATGTTTTGAGCATAACGAATCCTTTGGTAAAGGAGTATGTGAATAAGGATAAATTAGATCTTCAAAAAATTGAATGGAAAAAATTCACAGGATATTTCATTAAATGTTCTAAAAATTCATTTGGTAATGTACAGACTTGTTTTCTCACTTCAGAGAGAGATTTAGAACAGAGAGTTCAAAATATCATTGTAGTAGAGGAGGGTGGACATTTAGAACTTTTCACAGGTTGTCTTTCTGGGAGTCATGTTAAAGGAAATATTCATAGAGCTGTTACTGATATATTTATTAGAAAGAATGCACAATTAACATTTAATATGATTCATTCTTGGGGTAAAACGTCAAAGGTGTATCCGAAGATGAGAGTATATGTTGAAGATGGAGGTACATATATATCTAACTATATTATATGGGAAGAGGTAAAAGAGATTGTATCTAATCCTACAATTGAGTTAGGGGAAAGTGCTAAGGCAATTATGAATTCTCTTTCATATATTCATCCTAAATCAAATATTGATATTGGAGGTAATATTAAACTTCTTGGAAAGGGAAGTATTGGGGAGATACATTCTAGTGCTGTTAATGCTGGGGGTGTCTTTACCACAACTACTGGTATTGAAGGTATTGGAGATAGTTCTAAAGGTCATATTGATTGTAATGCATTGTTAATGGATGAAAGGGCAGAGGTTAGTGCAATACCAAAGTTGTATTCTAAAAATAGTGATACACAATTAACACATGAGGCATTTTTAGGCAAGGTGTCTAGTGATGAGATT
>DAOSSC010000040.1:0-2489 GCA_035377085.1 Candidatus Dojkabacteria bacterium | reverse complement strand
AATACTGCTGGTATACTCATAATCCCGTACTTCTGTGCTACTGTCCCCTCCTCATCTACATTCACCTTACAAACCTTTACCTTCTCCCCCATCTCCTTCTCTAATTCCTCTAAGATTGGTCCCAACATTCTACAAGGACCACACCATGGAGCCCAGAAATCTACAAGAACTAAACCTTCACTCTTAAGGACTTCATTCTCAAAATCCTCATCTGTTACATGTACTACTGACATATATATATATTCTATTAATTTAAAAGTATTGAAATATGGGCATTTAAACATATTCCTAGTATAATTATACCATGCTAAAGATAGATATCTACAAAAACATGCAACAAGCAATACTTAAAGCCATTGACACACTTAAAAATGGTGGACTTATCATATACCCAACAGAAACATGCTACGGACTTGGTGGAGATGCAACTAACCCTAAAGCCCTTGCTAAACTACTCTCCTACAAGAAATACAGAGGCTCCAAACCCATATCCATAGCCGTATCTGACAAACAAATGGCAGAGAAGTATGTAGAGCTCAACGAAATGGCAAACAACCTTTACGAAAACTACCTACCAGGTCCCATAACAGTAATCTCCATGAGCAAAGGAGTACTTACTAGTCCTGTTGTCTCCTCCCGTGGAGCTGTAGGAGTAAGAATACCTGCATATCCCTTTACACAAGAACTAATTGCAAGATATGGCAAACCAATAACTGCAACATCCGCAAATGTATCCTACAGATCTACACCATACAGTATAGACAAGTTAGTAAAAGATCTTCCTAAGAAAAGCTTAGAATTAATAGATCTGTTTTTAGATGCTGGGCAACTACCTCTAAATCCTCCCTCTACTGTACTAGATACAACTATGAATGAACTCTCTGTACTAAGACAGGGCTCAATACAGTTTGCAAACGCTCTTGTTAAAAATAAAAAAATTTTTGCTAGAGAAACCAAAAGTCCCCAGGAAACCATATCTCTAGCTAAAGAATTCTCAGACAAATATCTTAAAAACGGTATACCATCTGTTGTAGCTCTAAGTGGAGAACTAGGAGCAGGTAAGACTCAGTTTACTAAAGGTATTGGACAGAGTCTTGGTGTAGAGGGGATAGTTAATTCTCCAACATATACCATAATCAATGAGTATAAATACGATGGTAAGATACTTGCACATATGGATACATGGAGATTAGAAAAGGGGGAGTTAGAAAAATCTGGATTAATTGAAAACTTAGAAGCAGGAAATATTGTAGCCATAGAATGGGCAGACAAATTCTTTGAAGAAATATCTGCACTATGTGACAATATGGATATACCAATGTACAAGGTAGTAATTAAACATGTATCTGAACAGGAAAGGAGTATAGAGATATATGAAGGATAGCCAACCAAACATAATTGCATTTGACACAAGCTGTGACGATACATCCGTAGCCGTACTACAAGGAAGAAGGATACTTTCAAGCGAGGTATCCTCTCAAGTAGAAATTCACTCTCAGTGGGGTGGAGTAGTCCCAGATATTGCTAGGCGTGAGCATGAGAAGAATATACCCTTGGTATATGAGGAAGCATTAAGGAAATCTAAACTTAAGATTGAAGATATGGACTATGTTGTAGCTACATATGGTCCGGGTTTGGCTATAGATTTAGAAATAGGCCTTCAGTTTGCAAAAGATTTAGCTATTAAATATAACAAACCATTTGTACCTGTTAACCATATGGAAGGACATCTACTCTCAGGACTGCTACTTAATTCTAAGGGTGCTGGTATATCTAATGAAGAGGAGCTTTTTCCAGCATTGGGTCTGTTAATCTCTGGTAAACACACAGAGCTAATATATTCCTCTGGTATTGGACAGTACAAGAAGCTTGGAGAAACCCTAGACGATGCAGTAGGAGAAGCATTCGACAAGGTAGCTAGAATGTTAAATTTTGGGTATCCAGGAGGAGCAATAATCTGTGAGCTTGCTAAGAAAGGAAAGAGTGGAAATATTTCTTTTAGTGTACCCATGAAGAATTCAAAGGATTTGAATTTTAGTTATTCCGGTATAAAGACGGCAGCACTCTACAAGAGCAGGGAGTTAAGAGAGAGTGGTGTTAAGGATAATGTATGGGTTTATGATTTTGCTAGGGGATTTCTAGATAGTATTATTGAGTCTTTGGTTATTAAATTGGAATTGGCTATTGAACAGAACACAGATATTAAGAGTTTGTTTGTTGGCGGAGGTGTGTTTAATAGTGAGGAGATCTTAAGAAAGATTGGAGCTGTAGCAAAGGAGTATGGTTTAGAATATGTATATCCCAAGGGAGAGTACAGAGGGGATAACGCTGGAATGGTAGGTATAGCTGGGTATTACAAGATAGTAAGAGGAGAGTATATTACTAAGAAAGAGGATATACAGAAGATCGATAGGGAACCTAGATTGAGTTTGTAGTAATAGGTATATATAATAAATTCATAATCTTAATCTGCCTCATATGATTCAAAG
>DAOSSC010000039.1:0-2493 GCA_035377085.1 Candidatus Dojkabacteria bacterium | reverse complement strand
CAATTGTAGTTATTGGAGGAGTTGCATACTATGTCAGAAGACAAAAGAGGAATTAACAAAAAGGTTCTAGTAGGAGTAATATTACTCCTACTAGGCCTCACTGTCCTAGTTATGACCTACTGGCCTGTCCTTAAATCCTACTATATCCACTACACAAACAGTAACTATGTTTCAGAAACAAGAGTAGAGATAACAGATGACTCTACTAAAGTTACTAAAGAGATCAATAAAGATACTGAAACAGTAATGCTTGATTCTAACTTTGGACTATATATTCCCAAGATTAGAATTGCTGCATCAGTACTCAAAGATATAAATCCTACCAATAAAAAAGAATATATTGCAGCACTGGAAAAAGGTATAGCTCATGCAAAAGGAACAAACACACCAGACCAACAAGGTAATATGTTTCTCTTTGCTCATTCAGCAGTAAACTTCTATGAAAGAAGGAAATATGACATCTACTTCTATCTTCTTACAGAATTAGAAAAAGGAGATGAAGTATTTGTAAGCTACAATGGTGTAATTTACAAATATATTGTTTCTGAAGTAAAGATTGTAAACAAAGAAGAAGTAAAATATTTAAGTAAGTACTCTGATCAAAATACATTAACCTTAATGACTTGCTATCCAGCAGGTACAGACTGGAAGAGAACTGTAGTTATTGCATACAGAGATTCTCAAGAACCTTTTAAATAATTAAACTTCCTTCTTAGCTTTTTTCTCCTCCCAAACAGGTTCCTCTTTAACTACCTTTGTGCTTTCACTTGTAGGTCTTTCAGGAATGACAAGCAGAAGGATTAGGTAAAGAAATAATCCACTACCACCACCGAAGGAAAAGAGAACAAAAACCACTCTTACTATTACTGGGTCAATATCAAGATACTCCCCTATTCCACCACATACACCAGCAAGAACTTTGTTTGTATCTGAACGATATAGCTTTTTCATTTTTTAATTTTCTAATATTAACACCACATTATATCAAATCTTCCTATATCTCCATAAATAGAATATACTAAAAGTAGTTAAATTCTTAATCAAAATATATGACAAAAAGACATCAAGTATACAAATGTAATATCTGTGGAAATATTGTAGATGTATTACATGAAGGAGGTGGAACATTAGTATGTTGTGGTCAAGACATGGTTCTCTTTGAAGAGAAAAAAGAAGATGAAGGTAACGAAAAACATTTGCCAGTAGTTGAAGTTGACGGTGAAAATATTAAAGTTACTGTCGGCTCAATACTACATCCTATGGAAGAGGCTCATCATGTTGAATGGATAGAGGTAATAAATGGGGATCAAATTTACAAGAAGTATTTAAAACCCGGAGATACTCCTACAGCAGAATTTCAAATCCCCAATATTACGCAACTCCATGTTCGAGAATATTGTAATATTCACGGATTGTGGGGAGTAACAATTTAAGGTCTAAAGTCCAGTTGAGAGCATTTGGACAAAACTATTCATGTCATTGAAAACATGAACCCTTGACAATGAAAGTCTATTTCTCATTGAAATATCAATATACTTTCCACAGGAAAATCCCAAGCGATATCCGCTACTAGCGACAATCCCAAATGCATTTCCTTTCGCAACACATCCGGGATATGCAATAGTATTAACTGTTTTGCCAGTAATGTTCTCAAGCAATCTTTTACTGTTAGTTGCTTCAGAGAGAATTCTCTCATCAGGAACTTTCGAAAAATCCACATGAGTACTTGAATGAGATTGAATATCCATCCCATTATCAGACATTTCTTTTATCTCGTTCACTGAAAGGTGTGATCTAGTTGCTATTACAAAAAAAACTCCTGGGATTTTGTATTTTTTTAGAATGGGGTAGGCCACATCGTAATGAGTTCTAGTGCTATCATCAAAAGTAAGCATAACAGTTTTTTGTGTGGGTTGTATACCTGATTCAAGTATTGAATAAAGCTCAGATGTATTAATGATTTTGTAATTCTTTTTAATTAAGTATGCAATCTGTTTTTCAAAAACTTCGGGAGATACATACAATCCACTAATTTCTTCTCTCTCTGCTAAACCAATGTGATGATACATTAAAATTGGCAAGCGAATTTTTCCTTGAACTAAAGGAAGTGGAGTAACATCGTAATCAGATTGAATGTTATCATTTCTTGTCAATGGTAGCATATCAAGGGATTTAAGTATTGGTGAGAAGAATAGTTTGTTTTGACCATCTTCCTCTATAACGGTGAGAAGAATATTGGAATAAGGAAGATTAAATTCCTGAGAAAGCAATAGCTCCTCCAGCAAGTCTCTGCTTGGCTTCTCTCCTTTGGTCAAACTATTTTGAAGCAACATAAAATTCTTTTGTAAATAATTCAATTCTTCGTCTTTGTAATTTAACTTTCTCGACTCTTCAGTTAAGTAATTTAGATATACAGTCATTGTATTAAGCAAATTATTGTTAACACCTATCTCTATTTCAATAGATTGGCTATTTTCTTTCTTAACTGGAGGA
>DAOSSC010000038.1:0-3088 GCA_035377085.1 Candidatus Dojkabacteria bacterium | reverse complement strand
AGAAGAGGAGATTTGAGATTAGTAAACGGTTGAAAAGTAATTACTCAATAGTACCACCACCTACTACATAATCACCCTGGTAAAATACTACAGATTGTCCTGGAGTAACAGCTCTTTGAGCCTTAAGAAATTTAACCTTAACCCTTTCTTCTCCTAAAGCAGATACATATGCCCAAGCCTCGTTTGAGTGATACCTTATCCTCACCTTTGCAATCATTCTTTTGTGAGGATTCATTATCCAATTTACATCTTTTGCTATTAATTTTCTTGAGTAGATATCTTTCTCTTTTCCTACTACCACTCTGTTATTCTCTACATCTAGAGAAATTACATACAAAGCTTTATTTGAAGATATACCAATACCTTTCCTTTGTCCTAGTGTGTAGTTATGTATACCGCTGTGTTGTCCAAGTATATTTCCTTTCTTATCTACAATATCTCCTTCTTTAGTATCTGTTTGCGGAATTAGGGTTGTGTAATCATTATTCTCTACAAAACATATATCTTGGCTATCTTCCTTTTTAGCATTACTTAAACCTAGTTCCTCTGCTATACCACGAATATCTTCTTTTTTGTAATCACCAAGAGGGAATATACAACGAGAAAGTTGCTCTTGAGAAAGTTTGTACAAAACATAACTCTGGTCTTTTCCAAGATCTTTTCCCTTTTTGAGAATGTATCTGTTGTCTTTTTTTTCTAGTCTTACATAGTGACCTGTAGCTACATACTCTATACCAAGTTCATCTGCTTTAGAGAGCATCTTCTCAAATTTGAATTCTTTGTTACACAGTACGCATGGATTAGGAGTTCTACCATTTAAATATTCAGTAACGAAATATTTAACAATGTTTTCATCAAAATCCTGTTTTAAATCCATTGAGATATGTTCTATGCCAAGAGTTTTACAAAGTGCTTTAACTTCCTTGTAGCTTTCTTCCTTACAACCGAGCATATTTAAAGTAATACCCACAACCTCGTAACCATCTTTTTGAAGTAGGTATGCTGCAACAGTACTATCTACTCCTCCACTCATACCGAGTAGAACTTTTTTCTTACTTTTTGCCATTTCGTTTTTTGTAATCATCTATTGCAGCTTTTACAGCCTGTTGTGCTAGATTAGAGCAGTGCATTTTAACAGGGGGTAGTCCATCTAGAGCTTCGGCTACTGTATTGTTTGTGATGTCTAAGGCTTCTTCTAGTGTTTTTCCAATTATTAATTCTGTAGCCATACTGCTTGTAGCTACTGCTGCACCACATCCAAATGTCTTGAATTTTGCATCTTTAATTACATTATCCTCTATCTTGAGATACATCTTCATGATATCTCCACATACAGGATTACCAACAATACCTACTCCATCTGCATTCTCAATCTCTCCTACATTCCTAGGATTCATGAAATGGTCCATTACTTTTTGACTGTATTCTTCCATATTTATGATTGATTATATAACGGGGACATCTTTCTTAGACCCTCTATTATTGGTGGTAATGTCTCCAAAAGATATTTAACATCCTCCTTGGTATTTTCTTCTCCGAAAGTTAATCTCAGAGAACCATGCGCTATCTCGTGAGGTAATCCTATTGCAAGAAGTACATGGGAAGGATCCAGTGAACCAGATGTACATGCTGAACCGCTAGAGGCAGATATACCTTTGGAATCTAGCATGAGGAGAATGGATTCTCCTTCAATATATTCAAAGGATATATTTACATTTCCTGGTAGTCTTTTCTCTGGGTGTCCATTTAGTCTTGTATGTGGAATTTGTTTCAGTATGCCTTCAATTGCCATATCTCTTAATTGTTGAAGATGTGCACTGTATTCAGGTATATCTTTTGTAGCAAGCTCAATAGCTTTGCCAATTCCAACAATATTTGCAACATTCTCTGTTCCAGCTCTTTTACCTCTTTCCTGTCCACCACCGTGTATGAAAGGAGATATCTTAGTTCCACTTTTAATGTAGAGTACTCCTACTCCTTTGGGACCATATATTTTGTGACCAGAAAGAGAAAGCAAATCTACTCCCAAATCTTCTACATCTACAGGTATGCTTCCTACTGCTTGAACGGCATCTGTATGTAGGTATATTCTATGTTCCTTAGCTATCTTGGATATTTCTTTAATTGGTTGTATTGTCCCTATCTCATTGTTTGCAAGCATTACTGAGATGAGTATGGTATCTGGCCTAATGGCCATCTTTAATTCTTCTAGGTTAATTATACCTTCGTTATCTACGGGAACATATGTAATGTCAAAGCCTTCTTTCTGTAAAAATTTGCATGTATGTATTATTGCATGATGTTCAATGTTACTTGTAATGATATGTTTACCCTTTTCCTTGTTTGCATATGCTATCCCTTTGATAGCCCAGTTATCTGACTCTGTACCAGAACCCGTAAAGAAGATTTCGTTTGGTTTGGCATTTAGAGCTTTGGCTACCTGTTCTCTGGATTTATCTATGGCTTTCTTTGCTTCTCTCCCAAGTGTATATATGGTGGAGGGGTTTCCATATTGTTCTGTTAAAAAAGGAAGCATAGTATTCAGTACTTCCTTTTTTAATTTTGTTGTAGCAGCGTGATCTAAATATATCTCTCTCATGGAGAACATTATACCATTACAAGACCAAAGAGGTTTATATTATTCTTGGCATTTTATAGGCAGTTATATCCATGGTGTCGTGTTGTTCTGAAATTTTACCCCAGATTAAAGTTTTCCCATTTTCTAGTTTAGGCTGTGGTAAAAGAGCAATTGTATTTGCAATTGTTCCAAAAACACTTCTAAGGGTAGTACTATTCTCTGTTGCATGGCCATATATGGCATTCATTTGTATGTTAAGTAATATATGCTGTCCATTTGATATTTTTCCCTCTTGTGCTTCTTTATTTAATTGAGAGTATTCCTCTTGAAATGCTTCGGGATCGACATCACCAGAGAATTCTCTATACCTATCTTGATTTACCCCTGTATCTACTACTTCGTTTTGTTGGTCCATATTATTAATAGATTATTTTATATGATTTGTTTTCCTCTTCGGAAACTTGAATATTAAGACTACCCATATACTACCAGCCATCATTAATATTCCAG
>DAOSSC010000037.1:0-3229 GCA_035377085.1 Candidatus Dojkabacteria bacterium | reverse complement strand
GGTAATGAAAGTAGAACCTGTATTTGAAGCAATTAAAGAATTAAAAAAAGAGGGAAGCATAGTTGCAATTACTACCCCAAGAGGAGAGAAATTAGAGCAGGAGAAATCAGTAGAATTTTCAAAAAATACCAACTTACATATGATAATCTTGTGCGGAAGATATGAAGGTTTTGACCAAAGAATCCATGACAATCTTGTAGATTACGAATTTTCAATAGGAGATTATGTACTGTCAGGAGGAGAACTTCCTGCTCTTGTACTTGTAGATGGTATTACTAGGTTAATACCTGGAGTGTTGGGAAATAATGAATCTCTAGCAGAAGAATCCTTTAATAATAGTAATTTAGATTTTCCTCAATATACAAAACCAGCACAATTTAATAACTGGGATGTTCCTGAAGTTTTATTATCTGGAGATCATAAAAAAATATTGGAGTGGAGAAAGAGGAAAAGTATAGAATTAACACAGCAAAAGAGACCTGACTTGAAGTAGTATATGTAAAATATTACACTAGAGATATAACTTCAAAAGTATATTCCAATGGAAGAGAAAACTATCATAGAGGAAACCTCTAAAGTTTCTAAAGGTGGCAGTGGGATATTAAGCCTATTTCTATTCCTCGTGATTTTAGGATTAGCATTTGTAATCTTTGGTTACAATACAAAATGGACTTACAAAGGTTTCAATTTTAGCGACATATTTGTACCTGCAGTCGTAGAAAAGACAGAAGAAACTAACAATGTAAAAAATGCAGGATGGGCGTTATTTACTCTTTATCAATACAATTTCAGTATTGAAATACCAGATTACAAACTTAAACAAAAATTTGATAGTCAGGATGTTTACTCTTATTGGAGTATAACACATGCTACAGAGTATTATGAGCAATCTCTTTATTATGATAAGGCATTGTATGAAGATACTGTGGAG
Organism: Candidatus Dojkabacteria bacterium; assembly: GCA_035377085.1. GTDB lineage: Bacteria > Patescibacteriota > Dojkabacteria > SC72 > SC72 > JAKPKF01. The sequence continues at coordinate 2,298 of DAOSSC010000037.1, read as the reverse complement.
GTTACATTCTTTCCTAAAAATCTACCAGATTCAGTAGCTTGTGGTCAGGGATGTGTAAACGAGCATTTTATATCGATTGACATATACAGAAACGAAGGTAAAAAAGATTTAACAACTGTTCAGAAAGCTATTGAAGCAAACTTAGATAAAGCTTTTGATTTCGGTGGAGAAATGGATGCAACATACACAGGAGAACTTGTAACAAAGTGGGATAAACAGGTGTGGAGTTTTTCCACAGAGTTTGTTGGTGGTTCTAGTGATGGGTATATTGTTGTCACGGAAGACTTTGTTTATTATATAGATTTTTATCTTTCAAATTCACCTGCTGTATCCAAGGATATAGCACAGAAAGTGCTTGACAGTATTGCGTTTCCTAAGTAATCCAAAATCATTGATTAGTATATGCAAATAACATATACTATATTCCGTTAGTTAGATAATTTCTAACCAGTATACTAATGAAAGAGAAAGTATTGTTAACAAAAGAGAAAAAAGAAGAACTTGAAAAGGAGCTTAAACATTTAGAGGAAAAAGAAAAAACAGAAGTTATGGAAAGTCTAGAACAAGCAAGAAGGGAAGATGTAAGTGAGGATGCAGAAGGCTTGAGTTTAGTTTTGCAGATCAAGGCAGAACTTGAGAGAAAGGTCGAGGATATTAAGGAATTGCTTAGCAATTCTAAGATTATTAAAAAGCAGGCTTGTGATCCTACAAAGATTAATATTGGATCCGAGATTAAAGTAGATTTTAAAGGTAAGAAAACAACAATGAAGATAGTGTCTTCTGTTGAGGCAGATCCTTTGAAAAACTATATATCCAATGAATCGCCATTGGGTAAAGCTTTAATGAAAGCTAAATTGGGAGATACTGTTAAATTAAAGGTTGATGGTAATACAATTGAGTATAAGGTTTTAGAAGTTTGTTAATTAAGGACTTCATCCAAATCTTCAATCTTTACTCTGGTTTGTTCCATTGTATCCCTATCCCTTACTGTTACAGTATTATTCTCTAGAGTTTCGTAATCTATTGTTATGCAGTATGGTGTTCCTATCTCATCTTGGTATCTGTATCTCTTACCAATATTTCCTCTTGCATCCCAAATTACTTTGTTATCCCCTGCAAGATATTCAAATATTTCTCTTGCTTTTTCTACTATCTCTGGTTTGTTAGATACTAATGGGAATACTGCAGCTTTGTAAGCAGCAATATCTTTGTGTATCTTGAGAACTGTTCTTGCTTCTCCGTTTGGTAATATCTCTTCCTCATAAGCATCAAACAGAAGCATGAGTAATGTCCTATCTACACCTCCAGAAGTCTCAACAATATTTGGAATATATTTCTCGCCAGTGTTTAGATCTGTGTATGAAAGGTCTTTTCCAGAGAATTTACTATGCTGTGTTAGATCGTAATCTCCTCGCCAGTGTATACCCTCGTTTTCTGCCCATCCCCATGGGGCAAGATATTCTACATCGTATGCATCTTTTGCATAGAAGACTAATTTATCTTTTGGATGCTGTCTAAACCTTAAATTCTCATGTTTTCTGTAAAGCTCTTTGTAAAATTTCATTCTCTCCTCTTTCCAGTACTCGAACCATCTTTCCATCTCGCTTGGATGTACAAAGAACTGTAAATCCCACTGCTCAAACTCCCTAGTTCTGAAAGTTAATCTGTTTGGAGTCACTTCATTTCTAAATGCTTTTCCAATCTGTGCTATGCCAAAAGGAATTTGCTGTCTTGTACTGTCTACAACATTTTTGAAATCCAGATATATTGTTTGGCAAGCCTCACCTCTAAGGTAAGCCTTTATTTTTGAATTTTCTAAAACACCAACCTGTGTCTCAAAAAGAAGATTGTATGATCTTGGCTCTGTAAATCCAGAATTACCACAGTTAGGACATTTCTCCGAGATATCTTCTGGCCTAAATCTTTGATGGCACTTTTTACATTCAATTACTTCCTCTCCGAAATTCTCAATATGTCCCGATGCTTCCCATACCTTCGGGTGTGTAATTATTGCTCCGTCAATTCCTACAACATTCTCTCTTCTGTCTACAATATTCTTCCACCAATATCTCTTTAGGTTGTTTTTCATTTCTACACCTACAGGACCATAGTCAAAAAATCCTCCAATACCACCATATATTTCAGAATTTGGGTATATTATTCCTCTTCTTTTGCATAGTGCTGTTATGTTTTGTAGCAAATCTTCCATAGAACAACTAATGAAGTTAATAATAATGAATTATATATTAAATCTGTTGAGATGAAAATTATGAGAACTTAATCTCTGCATTATTTGAC
>DAOSSC010000036.1:0-3460 GCA_035377085.1 Candidatus Dojkabacteria bacterium | reverse complement strand
TGGAGGATTTGGTGGTGGTGGTGGTGGAAGATGGTAATTACCAATTAACAGGATATCCTTTCAATACTGTTCTGAGATATGAGTACACATAGTAAAGGTTATACATTGCTTTATTGATAGCATAGTCTCTACTGTGCATATATGTAACTCTTTTGCCTCCTAAACTCCTTTTAAATGCACTAACACCAGCCCATGGATGCTTCTTACCATCATATCCCTCTGGAACCATACCGCCAAAAAGATCTAGTGTTTTACAACCTAGCTCTTTAGCTAATTTTACACATTCCCAATACAGTAAGTATGTAATTCTGATATTCTTGTCTCTAAACAATGTATCACTCCCTGCTTGGTATATATGCATATATTTTCCATAGACAGTAGCTTGCCATATACTAATCGGTTTGTTTTGATAATATCCAACAACCATATAACAACTACCAGCATCAACTTGTAATTGTAATTCTCTAAGCAACGATTTTGTGGATCTATCTGTGTATCCCTTCTTTTGCATAGTTTGGTTGTGGAAATCTGCAAAGATATCAAATTGTGAATTATCCTTAAATATCTTTACAGATATATCCGTATTCTTAGTTAACTTGTTAATATTGTTTCTAGTAGAATCACTCATGTCATGCCTTAACTCTTCTTCTGTTTTACTTAAATCCACATATTGAGATATCATGGCATCTATGTCTTGGATCGGACTCTTTTTCATATTTAGTTTTTGATACAGTCCCTCTAGTACTTCGTTGGTAGTATACAAAGGAGAAACTCTAAACATAAAACATCCATTCTCTTGGGCAATGTTCTTACATTTTTCCAAAACTGCTCTCCATATCTCTTCGCTATTATCTTTCAACATAGGAGAGTGTTTAAACTCTAAATATTTTCCAAACAGTTTTGTCTTTCCAAAACTACCACACATTACACCTTGAAACATATCTCCATTGTAAATGGCAAATCTAAAAGATTTCTCATTTATTTCTTTGTTGTATTTGTATCTAAAGCTACTTAGTAGAAATGAGTAATTGTCTAAAGAAAGAACAAGTGAATCCCATTGTGAATCGTTTTCTATTTCTAAAAATTTTAAATCTAGCATATTTTTGTTCTTAAATCTTAATGCTCATACCAACTTTGTTAACTATTCGGGCAATATCTTTGGCAATCTCTTCTGTTACTTCAATATTTGTTGGAGATTAATTATATATTTGGAGCATAGTTCTGCCTTCATACAACTGGCTTTAATATACCCTACTCTTTCAAATCTTTCAAAAAGAGGAAACACAACAGAAGAGTACCATCTTCCACCGATTATTTTCTCTTTTGCCAAGGCTGCTAATACTTCTGCTGGATTAGAGACCAATACAGGGTATCTCAACAAACAATCTGAATGGTTATCAAATTTCATCTCTGTTTTTAGTGTTTCATCGTATACCTTAGTTATTATTCTTCTGTGCTCATCAAATTTTTTAATTTTTGGTAATTGATTGAGAAGAAGTGAAGCCTGTTCATTACTGTATTTTCGTATATCTTTTTTACTACCAATATCTGCTGAAGCCTGTTTTTTAATTTTACCAAGGAATCTATAAAAAATAATCTTGATCTTTCCAAGTGTAAGTCTTTTATAGAATGTAAATATGCTTTTAAAATACTCTTTTTTTATCTCTCCCCATCTATTTATATATTCTACATTGTATTTAGCTTCCCTTTCTGTTTGTTCAGGTATTGCATCGTAAAGGATAGAAGCCTTTTTTGAAATATTTTGGTTTTTTACAACAATCAAACCTCCTTGAGTACTACTTATGCTCTTGTCTTGGGCAAAACTAAAAAGAGCAATGTCAGAGTATTTCAAAACATCTTTGTTTGAAAGAAGTGAATGATGTGCACAATCTTCTATTATGTAAATCTTCTCTTTCTCTCTTCTCTCTTTATTAACCTCATCCACAAGTTCTCTGACTCTCTTTAGGTCAAAGATATTACCAAATGTATGTTGAATGACTATTGCTTTGGTAAATTCATTTATATTGGATTGCAGTTTGTCTAAATCTATGTTGAAGCTCTTTGGATCAATGTCCGTGTATCTTGGAGTAGCTCCTAACCAAAGAATTGGGGCTGGAACAGCTATGCAGGTAAAGGCTTGAAGTATGACCTCGTCTTTGGGAGATACCCCAACTGCTCGTAGGGCTACATAGAGAGCGTCTCGACCTCTATTAAAGAGAAATATCTTACTATCTTTAAACACTTTGGATAGAAGATCTTCAAGAACCATTCTCTCTTTTGAAATATCTAGCTCACCTTTTGTAATCTTTTTGGCAAGAAGTAAATCGTCTTCCTGTGCGTTTGGTATTGAGCTAATGAATACTGACATTAGATTTTATTGATTAAAAATAAGCAAGGAACATCATCTAATCTAATTTTATTCTTTCTCCATTTTGCTATGGATTCTGTTTTTATGAATTCATTCTCACCCATTATATTTTGTGCTACACAGAGATAGGTGTCATCTTCGCAAACAGTGAGAATATTTTCAAAAATTTTTTGATTACGGTATGGTGCTTCCATGAATATTTGTGTCTGACCTGTTCCCTTTGCAAATACTTCGATGCTTTTAATTGCCTTTCTTAAATCTCTGTTCTCCTGTGGAAGATACCCATTGAAGGCAAAGTTTTGTCCACTTAACCCCGATGCCATTAAGGCAAGGAATATGGAAGATGGACCAACAAATGGAACTACCTTAATGTCATTTTTTTGAGCAAAAATTACAAGCCTGTATCCTGGGTCTGCTATTGATGGTACTCCTGCTTCAGACATTAATCCTACATTCTTTCCTTCCATTAGAGGTTTTATCATGGCTTCTATCTCATACACTTTTGTATGCTCACTAAGTTCATACATCTCTATCTCTTGTATTTTTTTATTTAATTCTATGGAGGAGAGGTGTGCTCTAGCTGTTTTTGCATTTTCTACTACAAATATCTCAAGTCCTTTTACAATATCTAGGTATGGTGGAAGAAGAATGTCTTTCATGGGGACATCGGTTATTGGGGTTGGTATTAAGTAAAGTATTCCTTTTTGCATATTAGTATGTTCTTTCAAAATTAGTATCTATTTGTTCTCTTGTTAATTTCCATACTGCTGGTCTACCATGAGGACAACTGTATGGGTTCTCACAAGAGGAAAGCTCCTCGAAAAGGTTTTTCATTTCCTCGTAGCTTAGTTTCTGTCCAGACCTTATACTTGTGTGACAGGCTACTGTAGCAAGTATGTCTTCCTTTTTCTTGTTAAAGTCCTTCCTAAGTGTATCCAAATTGTCAGAAATTTCAAATATCTCTTTAAAAAGAGCCTCTGTATTGCCGGCAGGAAGCATGGAAGGCAAGGAGAGAATATCTATACCATACTCTTTTATCTCAAAATTGATACCTAAATCTTTAAAAAAATCTTGAAATTCCTCTAGGAATAA
>DAOSSC010000035.1:1367-3892 GCA_035377085.1 Candidatus Dojkabacteria bacterium | reverse complement strand
AAATAATTCCTATTGTCAAAACAACAAGAAGAGAGAAGATTATAATATAGCTTGTCTTTTTATTCATATATTTATTTACTTTTTTATTTTGTACTATTACAAATTTTAATTATTTGGTCATTTTTATTTTTTCTATAACCAACAATATAATATTATTTCAAAACTAATATTCTATTATCTTAATTTTACCTTGCTCACTTTTTTTTGTCAACTATAATTAAAAATAAAAAAAGAAAAAGCCACCCGCATAGAGGTGGCCTATTTTCTTTAATGTTTTACTTAACAGCGTCTTTCAATCCTTTTCCTGCCTTAAACTTTGGTGTCTTCATTGCAGGAATTTTAATTTTCTCTCCTGTTTTAGGATTTCTTCCTTCTCTAGCTGCTCTTGCACCAACTTTGAATGTTCCAAAACCAGTTAGAGTAACATCTTCCCCTTTAGATAATGCTTTTGTTATTTCTTCTAGAACTGTAGCTAATGCCTCTGAAGCATCTTTTTTTGTAATAGCTGTTTTCTTAACTATTGCTTCGACAATGTCATCTTTTGTCATATTAGTATATATTTATTATACAATTTGTTTCGACCTTTATTTAGCATACTCTATTACTCTTGACTCTCTTATTAACACAACCTTTATCTCCCCTGGATATTTTAATTCATCTTGAACTTTTTGAGCTATTTGTCGTGCTAACTTGTGTGCCGTTAAATCATCTACCTCTTTTGGCTTTACAAAGATTCTTAATTCTCTTCCTCCTTGTATTGCAAATGATTTCTCTACTCCACTAAAGGAGTTAGCAATGTCTTCCAAGTCCTCCAATCGCTTTAGGTAGTTTTCAATACTATCTTTTCTTGCTCCTGGTCTTGCACCTGATATTTGATCAGCCGCTTGAACAACCATTGCCTCCAAGCTTTCATAGGGATATTCTTCGTGATGTGATTTTACTGCTGAAATTATTGCCTTGTCAATGTCAAACTTCTCTAAAATCTTACCTCCGATATCAGTATGAGACCCTTCTATCTTGTAGTCAAGAGCTTTTCCAATGTCATGCAATAGACCAGCTTTTTTAGCAAGAGTAGCATTTAGACCAATTTCTGAAGCAATTGCACTTGATAAATGAGCTACTTCTAGGGAATGGCTCAATACATTTTGACCATAGCTCGTTCTGTATTGAAGCCTTCCTAATAAGTGTATCAGCTTTTCTGGTAAGTCCAACACTCCTGCTTCGTATACTGCGGCCTCTCCTGCTTCTTTTATCTTCTTATTTATCTCTTCTTCTGCTTTTTCAATCTCTTGTTCAATCCTTGCTGGTTGAATTCGACCATCTCTTAAAAGCTTTTCTAATGTAATTTTAGCAATCTCTCTTCTTATTGGATTAAAGCTTGAAATAATTACCATACCAGGTGTTTCATCAACAATTAATTCAACTCCTGCAGCTTTTTCAAATGCCCTAATGTTTCTTCCTTCTTTTCCAATAATTCTTCCCTTAATCTCTTCTGTCGGTAGCACTACAGTTGATGTCATAATCTCAGTCGCTTGAGATAATGCATATGTTTGCACCGCTGAAGCAATGATTCCCTTTGCTTTTTTCTCGTACTGCTCAACACCTTTTTCTTCAAGTTTCCTTATTCTCTCTAAAACCTCCGCTTCATATTCCTTTTCTGTCCTTTCTAACAACTCTTCTTTAGCTTGTTGCCTACTCAACCCGGCTATTTTTTCTAGTTTAGTAATAATTTCTGCTCTTTTTTCTTCTATTTCAGTTTTTATTTCTTTCAATTTTTCTATTCTCTCATTTGCTTCTTTCTCCAAAGCTGTCACTTCTTTTTGCTTTTCCTCTATTTCTTCTTCTCTTTTGAAGAGACGATTTTCTGCCTTTATCACTATCTTTTGTCTTTCTTCTAAATCTTTGAAAGATTTCTTTTCTATCTCTTCTGCTTTTTGCTTTGCCTTAGCTATCATTTCTTCTGCGGTCTGTTTTGTTTGAGCTATTTTTTTACTAAGCTCTGCCTCAATCGTTCCAGCACGCTTTCTTGCAATAGATTGTCGGATATAATATCCAACCACTCCACCTAATAATAGCGCTATTACTGTTATTATTATAATCGTTTGTGTTTCCATATTTTTAATATGAAAATTTGGCACAAAAATAATCGTGTGATTCTTTATCAATATTCTAATTTCAAGGTTCTTGATCTTTATCTAAGATTATATTACCAAAAATTCAATGTTAATCTTTTATGGTTTTATTATAACAAAAAACTCCTGAAACAACAAGAGTCTTTGTTTTTATAATAAATTACAAACAATTAAGTTAAAATATAACCTTTATTATTTTTGCATCAATATATTTATTTTCTCTTCTAATTCTTCTATCTTTTTCTGCTGTTCTTTGATTGCCTCTACTAATGGTGCGATTAATCCTGTTCCATCGATAGACAAATATCCATCACTGCCCTCTTTAACTAATTCAGGATATACCTTTTGAAGATCTTGAGCAGAGAATCCCATTCTTTTATCTTCTTCACCTTT
>DAOSSC010000035.1:0-1267 GCA_035377085.1 Candidatus Dojkabacteria bacterium | reverse complement strand
TCCAGAAGTGGTATTAATCCAACCTGCTTGTATATATCCACTTCCATCTGTACGAACCACCTTATTTGCTTCGTTGTTTCTTCCTGCGTGAACAGATAGTCCTCCAACTGTTCCTGCATTACCAGTAATACTTCCTGATATTGTACTACTAAATGTCTTAATCCCTCCTATTGTTTGATCTCCAGTTGTTCTAACAACAGTTGAATCAAGGCTTAGAGTTCTGTTTGCTGTTAGGTCACCTCCTCCTGTAATACCGTTAGTTGTGGAGATAGTTCTTGATGTTGGAACATATCCACCTATTCCAATATTAGCAATTGCGGAATCAACGTATCCTTTAGTTGCTGCATGACTTGATCCTGTAGGAGCCCCTAAACAACTGTACTTGTGAATCTTCCTGTTCCTGAGACGTCAAGATTGTATGATGGAGAAGTGGTGCCAATGCCAACATTGCCAGAAGAAACTATATTGATATGGTTCCCCAGCGTGTTTGATGCAAGAGAAGAATCTCCTACAGGTGTTGAAAAATTAATATTGTACCCGCTTATAGTTGCAGCTTGAGCAAAAGACATCGTAGAGTCTGACCTTAAGTAAAATTCTGTTACTCCAAGATTCGAAGCACTGTTGCCGTATTTCAAATATATAGCAGAATCAGAAGATGTACCTGATATTGGCTGAATGCTTGTAATATTGGTTCCGCCTTCATTTCTTACTAAAACTTCGAACTTTTTATAAATATGATGATAGTTATCATAAACAGTAACTTCCGCCCAAGCTTGAGATCCGTTAGTTAATCCATTTGTTCTAAAAATATAATAATCTGTCGAGATTGACATTGGAGACCATGTATATTGAGTCATCATAACACCACTATAAGAAAAATCTCCATTTACATGTAATTTTGTTGATGGACTACTTGTTCCAATTCCAACATTGTGCGCTGTATTTGTTACATATACATTAGAACCTGAAAGAGTCCATGGTCCTGATCCAGAGAACATTGAATCAACATATCCTTTAGTTGCTGCATGAGTAGCTCCTGTAGGGGTTGCTACAACTACAGGAGAAGAGAATGTTTTAGTTCCTGCTAGTGTTTGATCTCCAGTTGTTCTGACGACAGTTGAATCAAGACTTAAGGTTCTATTTGCTGTTAGGTTACCTCCTCCTGTAATACCATTAGTTGTGGAGATGGTTCTATCAGCTCTTACTGCATGAGTTGTTGCTGTTCCTGCTGTACTTAGGACTACTGCAGAAGAGAATGTTTTAGTTC
>DAOSSC010000034.1:2242-3921 GCA_035377085.1 Candidatus Dojkabacteria bacterium | reverse complement strand
GAGTCAAAAGCATCTCGTTCCTCTTCTCTTTCCACAACCAGTCTTAAAGCTACAGACTGGACTCTACCAGCAGAAAGTCCATACCAAATTTTCTTCCAAAGTAATTCTGAAAGTTTGTAACCGACCAATCTATCTAGAACTCTTCTAGCTTTCTGTGCTTCTACAAGGTTAATATTTATATCTGAAGGTTTACTTACTGCCTCTAATATGGCATCTTTCGTTATTTCATGGAATGTAACTCTTTTGGTGTTTTTAGCTTTCAAAACAGAATCTACATGCCAAGCAATTGCTTCTCCTTCACGGTCTGGGTCCATAGCAAGATACACATTGCCATCCTTTGGGACAGCTTTTTTCAAATCTTGTATTATCTTACCTTTGCCATATATTGTTTCAAAAAGAGGTTTATATCCATCCTCTACATCTACTGCTAGTTTGCTCTTTGGAAGATCTATGATATGTCCTATTGTTGCCATAACTTTAAAATCATCTCCAAGATACTTGTTTATCGTCTTCGCTTTTGCAGGAGATTCAACTATTAAAAGGTTTTTATATTTTTTTATTGATTTTGTCATTTTTATTAGCTTCCTAAAAATACAGTATATATTCTACCATTGTCAAACATGTTTATATTTCTTGCACATCTAAAAGGTATATATCTCTCCTTTGCAAAGATTATATTCCTATCCGTATCTGCTCCCCATCTATTCTTAGTATATCGAGAAAATCTTCTACCCCAGTTATTATATCTGCTCCCTGTTTTATTAAATAATTGCACCCTTTGGAACTTTCTCTTGTTATATCTCCAGGGACAACAAAAACATCTCTCCCATATTCAAGAGCAAGATTTGCTGTAAGTAAAGAGCCACTTTCTAAACCTCCTTCTATGACAATTGTAGTATCTGAAAGACCTGCCAGTATTCTGTTGCGTATTGGGAACATTCCCTTTTTAATAATTGTTCCTTGCGGAAATTCGGCTGCTACAATACCTTTTTTACATATTTCCTCATATACTCCCCTGTTTTGCTCTGGAAAACCTTTGTCAATACCGCCTGCGATTACTGCAACTGTAGCAAGTCCTTTTTCCAAGCATACTTGATGTACTTGACTATCTATACCAATTGCCAAGCCACTCACAAAAGCTACATTTAATTCCTTTGGAACAGATGAGAGGAAGTTTCTAACTACCCATTCTCCATATGTACTCATTGTTCTAGTTCCTACAATTGTGATGAGTCTTTTCGAGAGTATCTCTTTGTTTCCCTTACAATACAATATATTGGGATATCTATATATATTCTTAAGATTACTTGGATACTCTTTGTCAGATGCTTTTATAGCGTACATAACAAAGATTATGTACCAAGATTGTTAAAAATATCTTAAATCTTTCCTTCTTTAACCATCCACATTATCATGTTTTGCATAATGGCTACAGCATTGGAACTATGACCTCCATCTTCAAGAAATACTGAAAAAGAATATTTTGGCTTGTCATATGGAAAGAATCCTCCAACCCATGCATGAGTATGTTCATAGATTCCTTTGGAATTTACCTTTCCGAACTCTGCAGTACCTGTTTTAGCAGCCACAACTACCCCAACATTGGCTAGTTGCCCTACAGATCTCTTTGGACCGTTTACAGCGGACCACATCCCCTCCTTAGTGATATTAAAGGCCTC
>DAOSSC010000034.1:0-2142 GCA_035377085.1 Candidatus Dojkabacteria bacterium | reverse complement strand
GGAGAAGGAAGTCTTCCTGGTGCCTCTCCAGGTATATCTATTCCAGTATATTTCCCAATCCCAAACTTTTCCAAGTAAGGATCTAGTTTGTTAATATCCCAGTTTCTAATTAATTCACAAAAGAAAATGTTAGAAGACTGAGCAATACCACCAACGACATTAAGAGCTCCGTATGCATGATTTTGGAATTCTTGGAAAGGTGCACCATTGGAGAATTTGTAACCATATCTACTTACATATATTGTATTTTTCGTTATTGCACCAGCATCTAATGCCGCGGGTGCGACAAGGCTTTTAAATGTAGACCCTGGAGGCATTTGAACAGATATAGCTCTATTTATGAGAGGGAGATTTTTATCTTTCAGTAATTTGGAGTAATTCTTTGTTGATATACCACCGACAAAAAGATTGTTGTCGTAGCTTGGATATGTAACCATCGCTATAATTTCTCCTGTTTCAACATCCTCTATAATCCCCGCACCACCTATTGCATTGGCCTTTTTAACACCATCTTTAAGAAAGTTGTAGAATTTCTTTTGAATATCTATATCTATTGTCAAATACAGACTGTCTCCAGACACGGCTTCTTTTATGATGTATTCTTGGTTAGAAACAGATCTTCCAAGTGCATCAACTTCTATTGCTATCTCACCATTTTCGCCTCTAAGCTGTTTATCATACCATCTTTCTACACCACTCTTTCCGATTGTATCTGTAAGAGACAGAGATTCTGAAGAAGAGAGATCTTCTCTTGTTACATCTCCAGTATATCCAATTATATGTGAGATTATATCTTTATATGGATAGTATCTTTGGCTATCGTTATCTATGTATATACCTGGCAAAGATTCACTCTTGGACTTTATTTCTATTGCTTTCTCATTGCTGATATTCTCTGCAATTAAGATATCTACAAAATAAGGGCTCTCCTTATGCACAGAATATACTTTCTCAAGAATACTCCCATACTCTCCACCTGGAAAAGTCTTCTTCCACGCATCACCTATTATACCCCCGAGGGTATTGGCCGTACTCTCTAGCAACTCGGCTTTTATCGCCCCATTATCGTCTAGGTACTCCTCCATTCTGATATATAAGTTCATAGAGGGGACATTTTCAGCAAGTTTATTACCATTTCGATCAAAAATAACACCCCGGTAAGCCGTCTCTGTCTTTATCCTTACCTGGTTGCTGTTAGATTTGTCCAACATCTCTTTGCCTTTTACTATCTGCAGTGTTGTTAAATTACTTAGAATGATAACAAAGAGAACAAAGAAGAGTAAAAAGACGAAAATGTAATTCCACGGGCTATCCTTCTCCACAGCTGTAGGCTTAGAAAAATATTTCTTAACAGAAAAGCTCAAAGGCTCTAAGCGCCCCTTAGAAGCCTGCTTTTTTCTTCTAGGTATACTATTTGCTATTTTCTTAGATAGTTTTAATTCCATTTTTTACTTATCTTTATATTATTCTCCTTACCTCTGGTAAAACTAAGTATCATATCAATTATATACAAAACTACAGTAAGCAGAACAGACTTGATACCAGTCGTTAATACCATATGCCATGTTAAGATTCCAAGACTACCATTAAGAAACAGTGGTGGTAATATTAAGGTCAAAACAAAGTAAAATACAATTGAGATGAATTTAATACCATACCCAACTACTCCTTCATTGATATTGAATATGAAAGAACTCGCGAATAACAGCAGCAACGGAATACCAGCTAGAATAATATCCGTGCCAAGTGGATAGTGAAATACTACATCAGAAATTAATGCATATACAACCAAAATTCCTAATACCCATTTAATATCTAATCTTCCAAGAAGAAGAAGTATTAATACAAGAAAAATCCTAATTCCAAATGCGCCAAAAAGAAAACTCTCTATGAAAAGTGCTCCTATTATTCCAATTATTATATACAAAACTCTTAACATTCTTCTTTTCTTTAATTTATTCTTACAAAAACCTTACTTAGGATATCATAATCCACTACTGTAGATACAAAACATGTTCTTGAAATACTTGCTGGATTACTCGAAAGACCAACAACATAACCTAAAACTAACATATCACCTACCGAAGAATCGTTTACGAAAATTATGTCTCCATCACTTACATCTGAATTCATTGTTATATT
>DAOSSC010000033.1:0-4809 GCA_035377085.1 Candidatus Dojkabacteria bacterium | reverse complement strand
AAAAGAAGAAAATGGACAGAAGACTGAAATTCAAGACAGTGTAGCTCTGAATGTTTTTAATAATAGTGAAAATCCTCTAACTTCAGAGGAAATAGAAAGAATAGAAGCAGCAGCAGAGATGGTAAGTATAGATTACAGAGGAGGAGCTTAATTAAAAAACTGAATAATGAAGATATATCTTAAAGATATAAAGGAAAGATATCCTGAATTTGAAATTCGTAACTATGACGAAGAGTCTTTTTTTGTCGGATTTAACCATGATTCAAGATGTTTACTAGAAAATGAGATATATGTACCTATAAAAGGAGAGAGATTCGATGGACATGACTTTATTGTTGAAGCACTAGATAAAGGGGCTTCTATGTCCATATGTGAGAAAAATAGTATAGAAAAAATCTCAAATGTTTCAAAACCAGTAATTCTTGTTGATAGTATAGAAGAAGGTCTGCAAAAGATTGTAAATTTTGCTATATCAGATATTACAGCCCCTATTATTGCCATAACAGGTAGTACGGGTAAAACAACTACTAAACAAATGTTAGCAGCAATATTGGGTTTTAAAAACTCTGTTTTGTATGCAGACCATTTCAATACTGTATGGGGAAACGCTATGTTACTCAGTAGGTATGAGAATGAGGACTTTGTAATTTTAGAATGTGCGATGGATAGAAAGGGAGAAATAGCTTGGCATGCAAATACATTTGACCCTGATCTTGGAATCATATTGAACATTGGTCATGTACATGCAGAGAAGATAGGAAGTATAGAGGAAATCTATGAAGAGAAGAAAAATCTTGCAGATTATTTAGATAGAGCTGGTAAGCCATTGATTATAAATATTGATGATGAGAGATTGCGAAAGCTAAAAGATACTTTTAAGTCCGAACTGCTTACCTATGGTAAAAGTGATGATGCTATGTTTAAAATCTATGACATTACTCTTGGAGAGAAGGGCACAGATTTTAACTTTGGATTTGGGAATTCTTGGTATAGTGTGCACCTAAACGCTTTTGGTGAGGGTGTCGTTTACGATGCTATGGCAGCAATTATTGCAGGTTACAAACTAGGGATTAGTATAGATGATTGTATCAAGGGGATTCTTAACTTTATCCCAAACAGTGGAAGGTTTGAAGTTGAGAAATTTGGGAAAGGGGTTTTTGTTGTAAATGATGCTTACAATGCAAATCCATCTTCTATGAGTGTGTCGTTGGAAACATTTACAAAGATGTATCCCAAGGAGCATTACTACAGAATAGTTGTGCTAGGAGATATGAAAGAGTTGGGAGATGTCTCAGAGAAGATGCACAAAGAGCTTGGAGAGAAGGTAAAAGAAATGAATTTTAACCAAATCTATTATGTAGGAGATATGTTTGATACCTTTGGTATTGGTAAGAAGCTAGAGAATGCAGACGAGGTTTCTGCTTCTCTTGAGCAGGATTTGAAGAGATTAGGGGATAAGCAGGTAGCAATACTGTTGAAGGCAAGTAATAGTTTTGGATTGAGTAAAATACCAGAATATTTAAGAAAATTAGGTCTTTAGTATAAGTCTATTTGTTGTAATATCTTCTTCGCTGCATCCAGTGGAAATGCATCCTTTAGTTTCTTAGTATCGACAATTCTCTTTTTTGAGAGATATCGGTCAATCTTTACGACTAAATTCTCTGGTGTAAGTTCTCCCTCTGGAAGAATCTCAGAGAGACCAAGATCCTTTAATACTTTTGCATTCTCATACTGTTCATTATGTGTAACCCAAGGTATTGGTATGAATATGGACGGAAGCTTTAATACCCCTACTTCATAAACTGTATTTGCTCCAGCTCTTCCAACGAACAAATCTATATTGTCATAAAGAAAGCCAATTTCTTTACTTTCGACATATTTTACTGGGAAGAACCTATCCTTAAGATGGTCATCTAGGGTAATCTTTTCTTTAACAAGTTTGTCATAGTCTTGGTATACCTTATTATCTCCTGTTTGTATGATTATCTGATACTTATTTAGTAGGTTGTGCAATGCACTTCTTACGGTATCATTTAAGATGTGTGAACCTAAACTTCCACCAGAGATATATATAATTGGATATTCCTCTTGGTTAACTATCATTTTCTTTAGAGCTTGAACTACTTTACCACTTCCTTTGGTCTCAAGGATATCCTCTCTAACGAGATTCCCAACATGGATAGTTTTTTTCTTTTTAAAAAACTGTGCGGAAGATTCATAGGCTAAAAAGATTTTTTCAGAAAAACTTCCAACTATTCTATTTGAGAGTCCTACCGTAGAAGTTTGTTCATGCAGATATATGTCAGCTTTAAGAAGCTTTGCGACTACACAGACTGGAACAGATACAAACCCTCCAGTAGAGATTACAATATCTGGTGTAAATTTCTTTAATATTTTATATGAGTCATAGAAGCCAAGAAAAGTTCTAAATAGTAATTTAACTGTATTTAAAGAAAACGATCTTTGTAATTTACCTGCTCGTATATATTTACAATTGAAGGGGGCATTCCTAAACCTTTTTTGCTCTATGGAGCTACCAATTCTCTCTCCTTCCATTCCTAAATCGCCACCGATATACAAGAAATTCTTTTTAGTAAGATCGTATCTATTAGAAATCTCTTTAATAATAGCTTCTGCTGCAGAAAGATGTCCGCCAGAACCACCTCCGGTTACCACAATTTTCTTTTTTAATTCTTTTTTACTGTGCATTTGTTTTTGTGAATCTACTAACGTTTAATAGTATAGCAATACCGATGAGGGTTACAATAGTACTTGAGCCACCATATGTAAGGAATGGTATAGGCATTCCTGTGAGAGGAACTAACCCTACATTAGCAGCAATATTTAATAGTGTCTGAGATGTCAGCCATACGGTTATTCCTGCTGCAAGAAGTCTGCCTTGTTTGTCTGGGGCATTCATAGAGATTCTAAGTCCTCTCCAAAGGAATACTACCCAAGAGAGAATAATAATTGCACCTCCTAGTAAGCCTAATTCTTCTAGTATTACTGCAAAAATAGAATCTGTAAATGCCGTATTTTCTACCAAGTATCCAAACCTTTGTCTTGATTGACCAAATCCTTTTCCAAGGAATCCCCCCGATCCTATGCCTATTAATATCTGTTGCATCTGGTATCCTGAGCCTTTTGCGTCTGCAACTTCTCCTGTTAGTGCTAATGTAAAAAATGTTTGGATTCTTTTCAATCTGTAAGGCTCCAATATCCCTGCAAGAATACCAATTGGAAGCAGAACAAGAATTGAAGCAAACGAACCAAGTGTATGAACCCTGTCGTTTCCTGCCATAATGAACATGGCAAATGCTGTAACGCATATTACAACGGTTGTTCCTAAGTCAGGCTCTAAGAGAATTAAAACAGCCACTATTCCAAGTATGGCTAAGAATGTAAAAAGATTTTTTAAGAAACCTTCCTGTATAGCTTTCTTAATCGTACTGTATTTATATTCCCTTGAAGAAAGCCAAGAGGAAAGATAGAGAATTATGGCAATCTTTGCGAATTCTGCAGGTTGTATCTTTGGTAGAGGACCAATAGCAAACCATCTCTTGGAGCCGTTTGTTACTTCACCAAGTATTAAAACTGTTACCAGTAAAACGATTGTGATGATTAGGAAAGGTAGTGCTAGTTTAGAGAACTTTCTGTAATCCCAGAAATATATTAATACTGCAGGGATAGTACCAATTACAATCCATACAGCTTGTGATTTAAGAAAGTAAAACTGATCACCAAAAAGTGTATTTGCTTTGTACACACTAGCGTCAAATATCATCATAGCACCAAATATTGTCATCAGGACTGCAAATATAAGGATCAGTAAATCAGGTTTGTGTCCTTCTAAAGCAGTTATAATCCTGTTTTTTCTGGAAGCTTTTCTCATAGACATAGTATGATTATTAATATACTATATTAATATATGAATAAAAAGGTTAGATCTGAAGAATTAGGGTATCTTTTTGTGGTTGGAGGACCTGGAAGTAGCGGTTCCTCTACTATCTCTGTAATGTTGGCAAACGAATTTTCTCTAAGGAGGGTGTATGGAGGTAAAATACTTCGGGATATTATGTCAGATTTAGGATTTCCTTCACTTGAGAGTGCATACAAGGAGGGGAATATGAAGAAAGTTATGGAGATAGATAAAAAGTTGGATGAATATTTAATAGAGGCTTCCAAAACAAAAAATGTCCTTATAGAATCCAAAGTGTTTGCTGGTATAGCAAAAAAACAGAATATTCCTGTAACAGTTAGTATATGGTTAGATGCTTCCTTACATGTTCGCACGATGAGAAGTTTAAACAAATTAGATGTAACAAAGCCATTTCAGAGGATTAAGGAATATCTCAGGATTAGGAAAGATTTAGCGTATAGAGAGAAATTTGACCGAAGGAGATATATGGAATTATATAAGGTGGATACTGCTAAACCAGAAAGATACTATGATATTGTTCTAAATACTTCTCATATGAATGAGGAGGAAACATTTAAATTAATTTTAAAGTTAATTAAAGATGGAGGATATATTAAAGAAGAATAATACTTCTAATCAACCACCGGGCTCTGAATATGAGGTAAAAGAACCAATAGAGGAAGGGTTAGAGTGTGTATGGACCAGATGTAAGTGTTTAGTGTGTGGTTATGTATATGAGGGGGCACAGGAGTGTAAGAAGTGTCCTAAGTGTGGTAATGAAGATCCAGATAAATTTGTTGATGCTGAATAATCTGCCGGAAGAGGGAATCGAACCCTCACTCTATTTCTAGAACGGGATTTTAAGTCCCGCGCGTCTGCCTATTCCGCCA
>DAOSSC010000032.1:0-5312 GCA_035377085.1 Candidatus Dojkabacteria bacterium | reverse complement strand
AACGGAAATCTTCACTGGACATATAATACAGATGGGAAAATTTATATGGGGGTTTGGAATGGTGGGCAATGTTCAGTTTTCCCGACAGTAGGGGCTTGGAATCATGTTGTGTCTACATATGATGGAACCACAATTAAGTGTTATCTAAATGGGTCGTTAATCTCTTCAGCCTCTGCCACTCTGAATTTATCTAGTACGGCATTTAAGATTGCCCAAGTACAGATATCTGAAGCATATTTCAATGGTTCGATAGACGAAATTCGTATATCCAATATCGCAAGAACAGCAGATGAAATTCGTCAGGCATATGAGGTTAATCTTAGGACACATCCTGTGCAAATTGATTTTGGGGCTTCTCTCGTAAGTGGCAACTTAATAACAGGCTCTGGTGACACATCGTTTAGTATTGATGCCACAGTATATGGATTAAGTAGTTTGGGAAGTGAAATATACCCAGAAGAGAAAATTATTGTAAAAGAGAATTATGATGGAACAGAATATTTAGCTCAAGGAACTGTAGCAACTGTAAATGCAAGCACAGGAGCTGTAACAGTCTCTTCTTGGGATACTGGCTCTACATTCCCAAGTGGAGGATATACAGTAAATGCAGATGTATTTAAATGGCAAAAAGAGTACATACCAATTAAAAACAGAACTGTAGGTACCCATGTAGATGCTGTAAATCTTCTTACTTTTAGAATTACCAATGGAGATCAAGGAAGAAATATATGGATAGATGATCTAAGATCATCCTCAGGGTATCTTTCTGCTTATACTGGAGAAGAATTAACATTTCCATCTAGTGGTAGATATTTCCAATACAAAGCGATATTCTCAACTTGGGATATTGCAGTTACGCCATATATTAGCCAAGTACAGTTAGACTACTTCTCCGGTCCAACTCTAGATTTACTTATGCGCCATGGAAAATGGTTTAACAGTAGTGGTGTAAAACAACCTTTCTGGTGGGTAGGAACTCATTAATCTGACCAGTTGACTTTCCATCCGGCGTATTGTAACATACAGTACTGAATAGTTAAGTACGATATGTTATGAATATCGCAAATAAATTAAGAAAATATGATAGAACAACAACTGTATTTACAGTCTCTGATATAAAGACGATATTAGGTATCAATGATAGTAAAGCCATATACAATGCCTTATTTTATGCTACTAAAAGACAAGAACTCTACAAAATATCCAATGGAATCTACTCATATGATCAATCATATTCGAGAAAAGAGTTAGGAAATAAACTAAGAACTCCATCATACATAAGCTTGTACACCGTATTACAAGAAGAAGGAGTGATATTTCAACCATATTCCTCAATATTTTTAATTGCAAATAGATCAGAAAAAATTAATATAAATGGGCAAGAATATATATATAGAAAGATCAAAGACGGAATCCTCTTAAACCCATTAGGCATTAAAGAAAAGGAGGGAACCAATATTGCAACAAAGGAAAGGGCAATATGTGACAAAATATATTTAGATGGACTAGAATACTTTGATAATACCGAAAATATAGATTGGAACATGATGAATCAATTAAATAATGAGGTATATTCTAACAATTCAAATATATCTAAATTCATATCTGCATACAAAAAATGAAACAATTAGATATAGCAAAACACAAAACAATACTAACAAACATATTAATAGACATATACAAAGAAGACCTGCTAGGATCTAGTCTTGGTTTTAAGGGAGGAACAGCATCTATGCTCTTTTACAATCTCCCAAGATTCTCTACTGATTTGGATTTTGACCTGCTCAACAATGACGGTAATACAGAAGATGTAATTAAAACAATGACTCAGCTACTTTCTAAAAAATATGATGTAAAGGAACAGATTGAAAAGTATAATACATTGTTCTGGTTAGTAAGCTATGGAGATGGTTTAACAAATATCAAGATAGAGGTATCTACAAGAGAGAAACCATTTGATACATATGATATTAAAACCTTGTATGGCATTAAACTTAAAGTATCGAAGATAGGGGATATGATTGCGAATAAAATGGTGGCTGCTACAGAAAGAGCTGTAACCGCAAATAGAGATCTCTTTGATATCCATTTCTTTTTGAGCAGTATCTATGTAAACAATATAAATCACGATATTATTAAATATCGCACAGGAAAAGAACCTGTAGAATTCTACACCTTCTTGTATGACATTGTTTCAAATATAGAGAATAAGAATATTCTTGATGGATTAGGTGAGGTACTAAATGATGGTCAAAAAGATTGGGTTAAATCCAAATTAAAAATAGAACTGTTAGGATTAATACAAAGGCAGATAGATATGGTTCTTTAAAGATTGCCAACTGCCCCTCAAATATATTAGTATATACATATGAGTGGACTTAAAGATGGATTAAAAGATAATAAGAAGATACTACTACTTTCAGTTGGTTTACTTGTTGCCACCATAATTGGTCTTTCTTTTTTGGAAGGCACTTCTACAGATACAAATAAATTAATCAATACAGATACAATGCAATTTACAAAACCAGAAAATGTGTTAGAGAAAGGAATAGACTACAAAGCAATGATAAGGACATCAGTAGGAGATATAACCATAGATCTTTTCGAAACTGAAACGCCAAATACGGTTAATAGCTTTCTTTTCTTAGTTGGGCAGAGATACTACGAGGGAGTTACATTCCACAGAGTAATTAGAAATTTTGTCATACAAACAGGAGATCCAACAGGGACTGGTAGTGGTGGTCCTGGATATACCATTGATGATGAGATAACAAGTAGGAAGTACAAACCATACACACTTGGTATGGCAAATGCAGGACCAAATACAAATGGTTCTCAATTCTTCATTATCAGTGGAAATATCCCACAAGCAAATATGTCTAACTTGGATGGTAATTACACTATCTTTGGAGAGGTTGTAGAGGGCTTTGCAGTCGTTGATTCTATTGAAAGGGTAACTACTGACTCTAATGACAAACCTGTCAATGATGTGACTGTGGAGTCAATACAGATATTGGAGAATTAATCGTTTTTTAATTTCACCACTATATATTATCTCCTATGAATAGGAGATATATCTATGTGTTCATCATGTTCTTTCTTTTGGGCTTTTTCCTTGGTGCTCTTGCCGTTTACTATCTTTTACCTCAAGTTGGGAAGATATCTAACAATCTCAAAGAGCAGAGTGTATATGTTGTAGAAAATAAATGTGAGCCCATAGAAGAAGAGAAGCCTAAATGTCCAATAAGAGTAGATGTATCTGGTGCTGTAAATGTTCCTTCTGTGTATTGTTTTGATGAAGGATCTGTGGTTATAGATGCTCTAAACACCTCTAAAGGTCTTAAAAAAGGTTACGCTAAGGAGTATCTCATTAGAAAGATTAATTTAGCACTACCTCTTCGAAATAACCAGAAAATATATATCCCCTTTGAGCATGACGTAGATTGTAAACTACAGGAGTTTTCAGTTATAGCAAAAGATGTAGAGGACAACTTCAACAATACAGAAACGAATACAGATGCAGGAAACGAAGGAGCAGCGTGTATAAACATCAATACAGCAACCAAAGAACAACTTACTACATTAAACGGAGTAGGAGATTCTACGGCACAGAAGATAATTGATGGGAGACCATATACACAGATAACGGACTTGTTAAATGTTAGTGGAATTGGGCAGGCCACATTGGACAAATTTAAGGACAAAATATGTATTTGAAATGTTTCATCCTCTTAAAATTTTTACCCAGAGGTTTGTAAGTCTTCTTGCTTATGTATGGGATTACAAAATCATATTGGTTTCTGTTTTACATCTCTTTTTTATTCTCTTTGGGATATCCCTCCTGAGAAACAATTGGAGGGCGCTAACTATCGGATTGTTCTACATGCTTGGGTGTGTTTTGCTGACCATAGCGATAGCCCTGTGTATCTCCAAAAGAGAGAAAGACAAGAGTTTTGTAGCTAGGGATGATAGAGGTAGGGGTGAGAGGGTAAGACAAGCCATGAGTATATTTATTCTGTCCTTTTGTGTAGCTACTTTTGGACTGGTCTGTTCTTTAAGGGTAGTAAATAAGGAAAAAATTGTTTCAAATACAGAAACGAGTTTCACTTCGAGTTACACGAAATTGAATGGAATAGTGGTATCTGAACCTGCCCAAAAGCACAGCTACCAGAACCTGGAGGTGCGCCCACTACGGGGTAGTGATACAGAACTCGAAATTCTGGGGAATATTTTAATTAAAGTGGAAAAGTTTCAAAAATTTAGAGTAGGAGATGTATGTAAAATTTCTGGTACTCTTGTCGAACCAAAAAATTCTGAAAATTTTGATTACAAAAAATTTCTAAAAAACAGAGAGATATATTTTTTAATGGAGTATCCAAAAATCGAGTGTAAAAGTGTTAGTAAAAAATATATCTTACGAAGATCACTGGTAGATTTGAAACAAAAGATTGTAAAAAGTGTAGAAAAGTACCTAAATGAGCCACAATCTTCACTGTTTGTGGGGATTTTAATGGGTGAGAACAGATTGTTTAGTGAATCTTTTGGTTCTTATGTGCGTATCGCAGGTATAAGTCATATTGTTGCAGCCTCTGGATATAATGTAACGATTTTGCTTATAGTGCTGAATTCGTTTTTGAAATTCTTACCGAAGAAACTGAGAATTGGTATATCTCTGGCGATAATATGGTGCTTCTGTTTACTCTCTGGTGTATCTGCATCTATAGTGAGGGCCTGTATAATGGCGAGTATATCTTTAATTGGGTTGTTTTGGGGTAGGAGGGGGAGCATACATGTGGTGTTTTTTCTCTGTATTTTTATTTTCATACTGTTTGATCCAAAGATTGTTTTTGATGTAGGATTTCAATTGTCATGTTGTGCTACAGGTGGTCTTATATATCTTCTTCCATCTATTATTAATGCGCTAAAGATTGTTTCTAAAGAGGGTTTCTTTGTAGATACGGTTCTAACTACTATCAGCTGTACGATTACTACTTTACCAATCTCAATTTTTACCTTTCAGACATTTTCTATGTGGTCTGTTGTAGCTAATACTCTAGTATTGCCTGTTATTGAGTCAACTATGTTGTTTGGTGCACTAGGGCTTGTTCTTTCAAGCCATTTTCTAATGTATGTCGTTAATTTACAGCTTAAATATGTTGAGATAGTAGTGCAATTAATTGGAAGTAGTGGCTTTGGATATTGGAATTTAGTTGATGGGGGAGTAATCTCGGTGTGCATTGCTATATTTATCGTATTATTTTGTATATATTTCTATCCTGTAGGAGATGAAGGTTCTAACTACTATCTTAAAA
>DAOSSC010000031.1:0-5628 GCA_035377085.1 Candidatus Dojkabacteria bacterium | reverse complement strand
TGGTTAAAACCAACAAAGAAAGACCCTTCATCATAATTGCGAATTTCAAATTCAGGATATCTTTCCTTTATATCTTTAAGATATATCTTCATTTTATTTTTCTAATCTAAATGGTTGGACGCTTCTCACGATTGGGATTGTAATTTCTAGCTATATCGTCAATAGCTTTTCGTTGCTCGGATGTTAACAATCCCTCTGGAAAAATATATCGAAGATTTGCGGATTTCATGTCATCATTTTCTACATTATAACCATAAAGAGACGGTGTCATGAAAATCTCTTGGGATCCACCAACAACAGCCCTAGGACAAACAAGATCCACAACTCCCATCTTCTCACTGAAAGATTTAAGAGCTATCTCATGTACATCAGGATATAATTCTTGAAATTTGGCATCTACTTCCTTAATCTCTTCTGGTGTCATTTCATTTCCCTCGCCTTCGTGTAAAGCATCAACATCTAATCCTTCATCAAAACTCGGTACTCCTATTGAATCTGGCATTTTTGTTTATTATTAATTTATATATTATCTATTATACCCAAGCGAATAATTAGCACAACCCCCAGTAAAAAGCTTTATTCATACAAGCATTTTTAATATATATTCTAATAATAATGGCTATCGGTTCACAATCGATATGTATATATTAATTTCGATTTTTCTTTTCTACAGTGACAAAGCACATATCCTAGAGCATTATATTTGAGCCTGTAGTGGTTTTTTCTTGACTCATTGTATAGCAAATGTTACATTAGTGGCAAGAAGTGGTAAAAAGTGGTGAAAGGTGATATATTAAAAACATGCTAATAGGAGAGTACACAACAAAGATAGGAGAGAAAAAGAGAGTATCACTTCCCAAAAAGTTCAGAGATGAACTAGGTGAGAATTTAATTCTCACCAGAGGTTACGAAGAAGCTTTAGTTCTTGTAAACCAAGAAATGTGGAGCAAAGTGGCCGAAGATGTAATGAATGGCTCTTTTATAAACAAAAACATCCGTGATACCAGTAGATTCTTAGTAGGAGGCGCGAAAGAGATAGCTACAGATACACAGGGAAGATTCATAATTCCTGAGTCTCTTTTTGATTATGCACAATTAGATAAAGAAATTGTCTTTATCGGATTGGTCAATTGGATTGAAATATGGGACAAACAGAAGTGGGAACAGAGACTTCAGTTCCTGAAAGCCAATAGTGAGCAGATTGCACAAGAGTTAAGTAAGATGAACGAAACAAAGAATGGATAAGATACACAAGCCAGTACTATTAAAAGAATCTCTTGAATCCTTAAATATTATTCCAGATGGATTTTACATAGATTGTACACTTGGAGATGGAGGACATAGCTTTGAGATATTCTCGAGACTCTCAGATAAAGGCTTACTCCTTAGCATTGATCAAGATCAATACGCAATAGACTTTGTAAAAGACTTCTACAAAGAGAATATCAAGGAGAACTGGATCATAAAAAGATCAAATTTCAGGAAAATAGATGAACTAGTATCGCAGTTAAACAGAAAACCAAACGGCATTCTTCTAGATCTTGGTCTATCTTCTCGCCAATTGGAACTTTCCCATGACAGGGGTTTCAGTTACAAAGAAGAGTCAGAGCCATTAGATATGAGAATGAATCCAGATTTTGGTGTAACTGCAAAAGATCTTCTTAATGCACTCTCCGAGAAACAATTAACAAATCTCTTCAGAGAGTACGGAGAAGAGAAATTTGCTCACAGGATAGCAAAAGAAATTAAGAAAGCAGAAAATCCACTAGAAACAGTTGGAGATCTCACAAGACTTATCTACAAAGCATCGCCGGCAGATAATTCTAACAAGAACCCTTCTCGCAGGGTCTTTCAGGCCCTGCGGATCGTGGTAAATGATGAATTAGAAAGCTTGCAAGAAGCATTAGATAAATCTTTTGAGATCTTACAATCTGGAGGAAGAATATCAGTAATATCCTTCCACTCATTGGAAGATCGCATTGTAAAAAATTTTTTTAACAACAAAGCAAGAAGCGGTGAAGGTAAATTACTTTTCGAAAGTCATATTGCCCCAACCGACGAAGAGAGAAGGGATAATCCTAGATCCGCTTCTGCCAAGTTGAGAACCATAATTAAAAAGAAATGAAAAACCTGTCTACAAAAAATATCCCCGTCATAGTACTACTAGTCTCAGTCTTTTGTTTTGCTATATCTCAATTGGCAATAAACTCTGTTCTGAGCCCAATGGGATTAGAACTACAAAGTTTAAACAGTGAAAAAAACTATTTAGTGGAAGAAAATAGATCCATGGAAGAACAGATTGCAAAATCCAATTCCATAATCGTAATACAAAAATTAGCAGCAAAAGAATTAAAGATATCTTCAAATAACAGCAAATCTATTGTATACATAGAGAATACAAATATAATTGCTGAAAAATAATGGCTAGTTTACACACCTTGTATTCTTCGCAGGGGAAAACTCATAAAAAAGGTAGTACAAAAAAAGGGTTAGACAATATCTACCTCATGGGTATAGGGCTTACTGTATTTGCATTCATTGTGCTTCTTCAAATTTTTAGGTGGCAAATATTGGAAGCAGACAAATTTAAAAGTTTAGCCAACGAACAATACAAAACAAACCAGATACAAACAGCTCAAAGAGGAACAATAACGGCATCAGATGGAACCGTCCTAGCAGTAGATGAGCCAACATGGAATATATATGCAACTTTAAGCACAGATCCAGTAGAAAGGGCAACCTTCTTTGCCAACAAGGAAAAATTCATCGCAGTAGTTTCAACTACACTAGGAGTAGAACGTGAAGAAATTGAGTCCAAAATTACAGATACATTTGTTTATGCACCTCTCAAAAAAAATGTCTCTACCGAAAAGAAAAAGGCTCTTGAGACAGCAAATATCTTTGGGGATGGAACCGAGGGATTTGGGTTGTATTTTGAAAGTGAAGAACGAAGGATATATCCAAATGGACAGTTAGCAGCACATGTACTCGGGTTTATTGGGCAAAATGAAGAAGGTACACAGATTGGGCAGTATGGTCTTCAGGGATACTATTTTGGAGACATCACAGGAACAGAGGGATATTCATACCAAGAGAAAGATTCTAGTGGAAATGTAATTCTGACCTCCGAATATGAACCAATACTCCCAAGAGAGGGAAAAGATTTCAAATTAACCATAGTTCCAAACATTCAAAATAAAGTAGAGCAGAAACTTGAAGAAGGTGTTAAGAAAACCAGATCTAAAAGTGGTTCTGCAATTCTTATGGATCCAACAACTGGAGCAATCATAGCAATGGCAAACTATCCTTCGTACAATCCTAATGAATACTGGAGAGTATCCGAGCCATGGATATTAAAAAACAGAGCAATTTCTGATGTATATGAATACGGTTCTGT
Organism: Candidatus Dojkabacteria bacterium; assembly: GCA_035377085.1. GTDB lineage: Bacteria > Patescibacteriota > Dojkabacteria > SC72 > SC72 > JAKPKF01. Next base: position 2,231 of record DAOSSC010000031.1, on the reverse strand, counting down.
ACAAAAACCAATTACCATAGCAATAGCTCTTGAGAGTGGTGCAATTGACAAAGATTTCAAATGTGTAGATAAAACTGGTTCGCTAGATCTCTACAAAGCAACAAAATATCCGGATTTAAAAGGTAGATTTATATATACTTGGAACAAAAAAGCTGATGGAACACTAGATATCTCTGGTATATTACAAAATTCAAACAACCCATGCGTTGCACAAATAGCACTTAAGACAAATTTTGCAGACTTTTACTCCAAGCTTAAAGATTTTGGAATCGGAGAATTCATTGGAGTAGGGCTACAAGAAGAAACTACAAGTTACCTGAGACCTTACGAGCAGTGGACAAAGCTTGATTTAATAACTGCATCATTCGGGCAGGGAATCTCTGCGACATCACTTCAGGTTATATCTGCACTTAGTACACTTGCCAATGATGGTAAGCGCATGAGACCATATATTATTTCAGAGATTACAGACAACAAAGAAACAATAGTTATTGAGCCAAAGGTAATCTCAGAACCAGTTTCTAAAGATACAGCAAATTTTGTAACTAAAGCACTACAGGAGGCAGTCCAAAAGGGTTTACTTGGAGGTTTAGTATCACCTGATCTTAAAAAATACGACATAGCTGCAAAAACAGGAACTGCACAAATTGCTAAATCTGATTCTCTTGGATATTCCAAATACATTACCAATGCAACAACAGTAGGATATGCACCAACAGATTCTCCAAAGTTAATACTTCTTGTTAAGCTCGAAGAACCAGAAATTAGTGAGTTTGCTGCATATACTTCTAACTTAGTTTGGAGAGATATTTTCCTTGCAATTGTTAATGATATGGAAATACAGAAAAGGAAGTGACATAATATATCAATTAGTTAACCACACAACATATGATTGACATATTAAAAGAAGGATTGAATGCACTATTCATCTCAGTTATAGCTTCACTAATCTTTGCGCCAATCATGATTACCATCCTGTACAAATTCAACCAGGTTAGTGGTATTAAAAAATCCAAGATTGGTGGAGGAGATGGTGATAATACTCTTTTTATGAAAATTATGAATGTAACCAAAACAAATGGAACTCCCAATATGGGAGGCATTCTAATATGGATACTCGTTCCAATTCTTTGCTACTTCTTAGTACCTCTTACACCGGTAGTTAAAATCTTTCTTTTAGGATTTCTCCTTTACGGTCTTTGGGGATTTATAGATGTCGTAATTTTTACCAACGGATTTAAAAATAATGCAAGAATGAGAGCTTTCCAAGAAACATTTGAATGGAGGTTGGGAAAGCTTGCATTCGCAACAGTAATGAACATTATCATTATGTTCCTCTTCTACAGAACAGGTGCTTTCGAATCCATATCCTTTTTAAATATTGCAACCATAACTGTAACACCTTTGATAGTCATACTCACTGGTGGACTCTGTCAGTTAGCAATTTACTCAGCAGAACTAACCGATGGATTAGATGGTTTAATGATTGGAATCTTTTCAATCATAAATATGTCCATGATTACACTCCTTGTTATACAAGGAAAAAACGAATTTATCCCAATACTACTTATCCTTCTTGGTGTTCAACTCATAGACCTTTACTTCAATATCCCTCCAGCAAGATTCTGGAATGGTGGACCAGGAGCAATGCCTCTTGGATTTACAATGTTCTTTGTCGCACTAGTTACAGATAATCTTTTACCTTATTTTGCCATGTCCTCAATAACATGGGGAATTATGGCTTCCAGTGCAATACAAATAATTAGTATGAAGTTCTTCAAAAGAAGAGTCTTTAGAATAGCTCCAATACACCATCATTTCCAAGCGAAGGGTTGGCCACAATACAAAGTAACAATGAGATTCTGGCTATTTACAGCCATTACAGGAATAATTGGAATATACCTAGGAATACTTTAATCGCACTCCACAATACCAAAATTACATGAGCAAGCTTGTCCTGCTTCAGATTGAAGCACATCTCCATTACCATAAAGCTTTTCCTTGTAAACACAAACACCCAAATCAAATATCTGTCCTAAATCGTTTTGGAAATGTAATTTAAAATCATCTGTTAAAAACAAATCTTCTTTTGTGAGTACAAACTTTCCGTCAATTTTACAAACCTTGTTGTAGAAAGAAGGATCCCTGTTTGTTAGTACAGTCAATGTTAAATCGTTTTCAAGGTATTTGTAGAAACCAACCTGAACAGGTGATTCCTGCTCTTGCCCACA
>DAOSSC010000030.1:0-6240 GCA_035377085.1 Candidatus Dojkabacteria bacterium | reverse complement strand
GGGTAAGACATTCATAGGTTGTAGTACATATCCAAAGTGTAAATATATTAAAAAGGGTTTTAAAAAGAAAAAGAAATAATTCATTCTTTATTCACAATCATCAATTAGAATATTGTTATGCTTCCGAGAGAGAAATACCTTGAGAGAGGGATAGATAGTCTTAGTGATACAGAATTGGTAGCAATATTGGTTGGTTCTGGTGTAAAAGGAAAAGATTTCTTTTCCATTTCAAGGAGTATTGTTAAGAGAATACGCAAGATTGTGAGCGATGGTAAGGAAATATGTCTGGAAGATATTGATGGAGTAGAAGGAGTTGGAGTTGTAACTGCTATGCGTATTCTTGCAGGTATGGAGTTGGGGAGAAGGGTGTATGGTCTGTGCAATAGAGAGAGGAGTTTTGTGAAGGATTCTGAAGATGCGTATGGTTTGTTAAGAGATATTGGTAGTAAAAAGCAGGAGTATGTAGTTGGACTTTTTCTTAATTCTAGGTTTGAGGTACTGGATAAGAGAGTAGTGGGTATGGGGTCGTTGGATATCGTGAGTGTATTACCGAGGGATATCATAATGCCAGCACTAGAGTTAAATGCAGCTTTGGTAGTAATAGCACATAATCATCCATCTGGGGATCCTAGTCCAAGTGAGGAAGATATACTCTTTACAAAAAGACTCTCGGAAGCATTAGATCTTGTTGGGATTAAATTACTAGACCACATTGTAATAGGAGCAGATACTTGGAAAAGTATCTCTTAAAGGGTTGTAAAAGTATTCCCAAATATGTATAATCCTAACGTTTAATATATATCTCATATATCTCTGAACAATTCCTGGATGATATAAATATCACCCACCAGAGATATTATAAAAGGAAAAAATAATGGAAAAAACAACAAAAAAAGTCGTAGAAGAAACAAAGACTCTAAACAAAGTTTCTACAGTTAAACTCCCAGAATTAATAGAACTACTTCAAGCAGGATGCCATTTTGGTCACAAGAAAAGTGGATGGAATCCAAGAATGAAACAATATATTTACGAAGAGAGAAATGGAATTCACATCATTGATCTTGTTAAAACACAAGAATTACTAAAAAAAGCAGTAGAAGAATTGGAGAAACTTTCTAATACAGGAAATATCCTAATCGTTGGAACAAAAGGACAAGCAGCCTCAATAGTTCAAAATATTGCAGAAGAAAAAGGCGCTTTCTATGTAAACAGAAGATGGCCAGGTGGTCTTTTTACAAACTTTGAAACCATTAGAAGAAGTATCCAGAACCTTGTAAAGATGGAAGAGGAAGTTGCGCAGGGTGGAAAAGATCTTGTTAAAAAAGAGGTCCTCATGATGGAAAAAGAAATTGCAAAATTGAACATGATTTACAAAGGAATTAAGTTCATGGACAAGCTTCCTGCAGCAATAATTGTCATAGACAGTAAAGTAGAAAAAATTGCAGTAAGAGAAGCTAACAGAGTAGGTATTCCAATCATTTCAATGATTGACACAAACAGTAATCCAGACCTCATAACATACTCCATACCTGCAAATGATGACTCTCTAAAGAGTATTACCCTCATTATGAATGTTCTTGGAGAAGTAATCGGAACCTCCAAATATGGGAATTCTCTTGTTGCTCTAAGAAGAGACCATGAAGCAGTACTAGACAGAATGAACAGAAATTTCCTCGAGAAAAAAGAAAGAGAAGAGAAGATGGCAAACGAAGAGAGGGAAAGAATGAAAGCACTAAGAGAGGGAAAGATAGCAGAATCTAAAGGTACAGTTGTTAGAGTTGTTAAAAAGGACATAACTGCAGACATTGTAGCTGCAGAAGAAGCTAAGAAAGAAGCAGATTCAAGACAGATTGAAGATCTAGGACTCTCAGCAAGAGTACTAAAAGCGCTTAAAGAGGGTGGTATCAAAACCATAAGTGATCTAAGTGGAAAGAGCGAAAAAGATTTGGAAAATATCAAGGGAATAGGAGAAAAAGCTGCAAAAGAGATTCTAAAATCATTAAGATAATTTAAATATTAAACTGCTATGAATATTACAGTTGACGATATAAGAAGCTTAAGAAATAAAACCTCCGCGGGTATGGGATTGTGTAAAGAAGCACTCACCAAAAGTGAGGGAGATATGGCAAAAGCCATAGAATATATCAATGAAAGAAGCGATGTAATTAGCAGGTTAAGAAACTTAACAGGTGCAAAGATTGGTCTTTGTAAGTTGGCATATGATGAAGCAGAAAAAGATTTTGAAAAAGCAGTAGCGTTAATCAATGAAAGGGGTTGGAATGACCCAATTGGAGACGAAGAAGTAGAGATTGGTGAGGGAATAATCGAATCATATGTACATGGGCGAGAGCAAAGATTAGTTGCTTTGGTAGAGGTTAAGTGTAAAACAGACTTTGTAGCAAGAAACGAAGATTTTAAAGCATTCGCACATGAACTAGCACTACAGATAGCTGCAATGAAACCAGAATATATCTCCAAAGAGAGTATCTCAGAAGAGGAGTTAACAAAGCTTAAGGGTATATTCCAAAAGGAAGCAGAGAGTGAAGGAAAACCAGAGAATATTCGAGAGAAAATAGTAGAGGGTAAACTTAGCAAATTCTTCTCTGAGAAATGTCTTTTAGAACAGAAATGGTTTAAAGACGAAACCAAGACAATCTCCAACCTTCTTGATGAAGCTACACAAAAATTAGGAGAACCTCTTGAAATCAGAAGGATGCTTCTCTGGGAGTTTGGTAAATAACCAAGACCCTTTCTAGACAATACACCTCAGTTGATATACAATTTGTAAATAATATATTTATATAATTTTGTATGGATATAGATCTCTTTAAAGTTGATATACAAAAATGCCTAGATCATCTTAATGATGAACTCTCTCAAATTAGAACAGGTAGAGCTACACCTGAATTAGTGCAAGAAATACCAGTAAATGCATATGAGACAATGGCTCCAATTAGAAACTACGCAACCATCAGTATTATGGATGCCAAGACCATTGTCATACAACCATGGGACAAAAGTATTGTAGATAACATTTCAAAAGCTGTAACTAATGCTAACATGGGTTTTCTTCCTTCAAGGGATGGAGACAGAATTTTGGTAAAGATTCCAGATTTAACAGAAGAGAGAAGAAAAGAGTATGTTAAGGTAATGAAAGAAAGAGTTGAAGATGGGAGAGTAGCTGTAAGACAGGTAAGACAGAAATATATGAAGGAATTAGATGATATGCAAGCTTCCGGTCTTTCAGAAGATGAGGCAGACAGAGCAAGGGAAGAAATTGAAAAGGTTGTAAAAGAGATCAATACGAAAATAGAGGAGATAAGAGAAGAGAAAGAAAAAGATCTTCTAACTATATAATCTGTACATTTTAAATATGCTATCCATCATCCTAAATGTTCTCTTGTTTGTTCTTGTAATTGGAGTTCTTACCTTTGTCCATGAACTTGGACATTTTCTAGTAGCCAAGGCAATCAAAGCAAAGGTATATGAATTTGCATTGGGTTTTGGTCCTAAACTTTTAAAAAAGAAATACAAGGGAACAGAATACAGTATTAGGATGCTTCCTCTAGGTGGTTTTGTAAAAATAATGGGGGATGGAGATCCTGGAAACAACAAAGAGATAAAAGATGATCCAGGAAACTTAAATAACAAACCCAAAATACAACAAGTCGTAGTAATGTTAGCTGGTGTTACCATGAATATACTTTTCTGTGTAGTAGTATATTTCATTGTTATAGCATCTATGGGGTGGAAGATTCCCCTTTCAAACGATTTTGAGGGTTTCAATCCAGTAGGTGGAACAATCTCAAGAGAGATTGTTGGTGGTGTAGAATATTCTGAAGTTGTAGATGGTGGCAATGCACAGAAAGCAAAGATACCTGCACAGGGAGAAATCAAAAGTATTGGTGGAGTAGAACTTACATATTCAGATGAGATAAAAGATCTTTTAGCAAAGAGTAAGGGTGAAAGTGTAAATATAAACATCTGTGAAGAAGATGTTTGTAAAGATTACCTCGTGGATGTCTCCGATAAGGGTACAATTGGTATATCTCTGGGTTCTAACTACTATGTAATTCTGTCATATGAGAATAATAAAGCATTTTCTGGTTTTGCTCATGTAATAAATACTCTGTTTTTGATATCAGATAGATTAGGGGATATGTTTAAGGAGGCTAAACAGACAGGAGATTATTCAGATCTTTCTAATTCTGTTTCTGGGCCAGTAGGTATATATTTCCTAATAGATTACTTTAAACAATTTGGGGTTATAACTTTCCTTAGTGTCATGGCAGATTTGTCTTTGTCTTTGGCAATTATTAATATTCTTCCAATTCCTGCGTTGGATGGTGGAAGAGTTTTAATTCTAATGATAGAGGGTATATCAAGGAAAGATCTTAATGAAAAGGTTGAGAGTCTTATAATAAATGCTAGTTTTATTTTGTTAATGATTCTTGTACTATTTATAATGATAAAGGATATTGTTAATATCGATAATATTAAGAGTATGTTTAGTTAGCATGGCTATTAGATTAAAACTTACAAAGAAGTGGAAGATAATAGTTATTATCTTCTTTGTATTAATACTTGGAGGTAGTGGGGGATATCTACTATGGAGAACCAATCAACCAGAGACTGTGGCACCTACAGATAGTGAGGCCACTGGTGGGGCAGGGGCATGTTGCAATCCAAAGTATGGTTGTGTAGCAGGATGGAAGTGTAAAACTGGTGGTTGTAATGAGACACTTTGTGTAGATGAAGAGACCTGTCCCTTTTATAAGGGCATTCAAGGTACTAAAACTGGGAAGTGTAAAAACGATCCTTGGGCAGGAAAAACCAAATGTGATTATAAATTTGCTGGAACTTGTGTGAGAGAAACGGACCCAGGAGGCCCCTCAGAAGGAGATTGTAAAAATACAAAATGTACATGGCCTAAAGTTGTTATGAGTGACAATAATTGTGCATGTGAACTATGTAATGGTTCAAATGGGTGTAGTGGTGATCCACCAAAGTGTCAACCTGCTGCTTGTCCATCTGGCTATGAAGATTGTGGAACGACAGCAGAGGGTGGGCATGATGCAAGTGGATGTGTGAAGCAAGAAGATAAATTCTGCACAGTATATCATAAGGATTGTAATAATCCTTCTACTATATATCGTTATTGTAAGAAGAAAGATACATCTTCCAATACCTGTGATGGTGGAGAATGGTTAACTAAACCAACTGGAAAATACAAATACTGTGATCCAATAACATATATGGCTAAAGCCAAAGATAAAGATGGTATAGATGCAACATCTGTTGTATCAAAATTAAACAGTGTAAAAAGGACAAAAGTTATAACAAACAATTCAACAGAAACCTCCTTAATCATTACGGATGAACCACTAAGTACAGCTACTGAATGTTTACCTGTCGGTGATTACACACTCAATCTAAGCTGGAAAGACAAAAAAGGTGCCTCTAGTACAGCCTGTACACTAAGCACTACCTTCAAGATTCTGGAAGAAGATGTACCAGAAGTATACCCTGAGTGGAGCATAACGAAAACAGGTGCAGAACAATGTATTGAAAGCGGTGACGCCCAGGTAAGATATACCATAAAGGTAAAGAACTCTGGTGAAGGAGCAGGAAACATTGAGAAGATTGTAGATGTACTAGACAGTAAAGTCCTTGCATCATACATAAGTGGAACAATATCTGAAGAAGGACTCTTTGGTAGTGGGAAAATAACCTGGACCATAGATGGTCCAGAAGGAGGAGGGACATTCGCTCCAGGGCAAGAGAGAACCTACACATACACTCTGGTCATACCTAAAACAGCATTTGGTACATATACGAATACTGTAACGGCATATCCAACAGGAGAAAATGAGGAAGATTTCTCGGATACCCTAGAGGTAACTGTAGATTGTGAACAGGATATACCTCAGACAGGACTCTTTGACAGTACAATTGCAAAGATTGTCGCTGGAATAATACTTCTTCTGTTAGGCTTTAATCTACACAGAATAGATACAAGCTTTAGAAGAGTAGAGAATAGTCTTCACAAACTCTCCGTAACTATACAAGATTCTCAAGATGAAAGAAGAAAGAGAAATTTTGAGAAAAAGATAGTAAAAAAGTAAACAGGTATGATATAATCACCGAGCATACATAATAAATATATATAACTATGTCAGTAATCGTACATTCTAACGAAAATATAGACAGTGCCCTTAAAAGACTTCACAGAGAAGTCCT
>DAOSSC010000029.1:0-7026 GCA_035377085.1 Candidatus Dojkabacteria bacterium | reverse complement strand
GTCCTATTAAACCTTTTTAATAAGGGTATTCTTCACTAATAACCTTAATTCCTCATTACCTATATCTTGCAACAACAATGTTATTATTTCAGTTCGCACAATACCTAGTACGCGGAGTTTTTTGGTATTGTTGATTCACATTTACTACATATACATACATTAGAATCAAAGTATAAGTAGGAACCCACTATAAAATATCCTAGTAGCAATCATATACATCATTTGTGTTGTTTTATTTATGAATTGGACATCAAATAGCAGATTCAAGGATAATTCCTTACTTATGCCAATAATGATGCTCTCACTTTTCACCATTTCTGCTCTGGTCATGAGACATGTATTCTTTTATCAACTATTTCGACTATACTTAGATGATAAAAAGGAAGATACAGTTAAACTGTTCATTCAAACTTTTGCAATTCTTGCTATTGTTCCATTTAGTATTTTACTTTTATTTATACTAAAAGTTCTTCCTTAGTTCCTTTCCCAAATAACCTGATATGCTGCTTCTCTGTAATCAAAGGCCTTAACTTCTCTTCAAATTCATCTCTGGACATACCTAATTCAAATATTGCATTTTCAATTGCATCAGAAAATTCTACCTTGTTTGTATCTGGTAATAACTGAACCATTCTAATTATCTTTACAAACCATCCTGCAGCATCCCTACCTTTCTTGTCAGATTCATCCCTAATGGCAATGATATGTGAAGCAAATTCCATCTTCTTCCACTCATCACCAAACAGTGGTCCAGAAAAATTACTCTCTTGCTTTAACTGCTCGATATATTTCTTTGCTCTGTCATAGGTAAAATTCATAGTAACAAACTTCTGTGCTAGGTATAGTTGCTCTCTATAAACATCTTCCAATGTATACTGCTTCTCCCTATCTCGTCCCTTTATGATATTTTCCGCTTCTGTTAAAAGCAATGACACGGTATATGGAAGTATTTTTTCATCCACTAATCTCTGCACAACAGGAGACAACCCCTCTATATATTTTATCGCATCACGCACTGTAGCAGGACTACGACTAACACTCCTAGCAAACTCTGCAATAGAAAGTTTCTCCCCACCATTGTCCTTCAATATTCTCACTTTTTGCCATAGACCATTTATTACCTGAGCCTCCTGTGCAGGAGTCATTTTATTATGTAAGTTCTCTGTTATCTGAATCTCTATGATCTCGTATGGATTCAGTTCTCTGTTCGCCAAACTTATCTTTACTGGAATATCCTCTCCCTCTAAATTTAACTTTACTATTGATTTAAATCTATGTTGACCAGCAATTAACCTAACAAATGTTCCTTCTCCATCACAAACTATATCTCCTATACATGCTTGAAGCTGTCCATGCTTATGTATACTCATAGCTAGAGTATCAATGAAATCATTATCAAATGGACGAATATTATCTGCTAAAACAATCCTTTCCACAGGAACATTAAATATTTCATAATGTAGCTCTTCAGATTCACCTGAATTCCTGAAATCTTCCAAGGATATTACATTCCCAACCTCTTGACTTGAAATATTCTCAATACCATTTGGTTTAGTCATATTTTCTAGAATACAAGTTAGCAATATATTATATTAAGAAGTTTATATATTTTCTTTTTATCCTTTCGAAACCCATAGGACTATTCTACATCCATCTCTATAATCTTGACAACTTTAGCACTCGGTGATACCATTTGCTAGTAGTTAAATTTTTATATATAAAACATATGAAAATTATAAAACAAGATTCAAACAATAGATCATATCCTACATATATGCCTCTTAGGTCAATCTTTGATGATTTCTTTACTCCATCTATATGGGAGACTCCATTCACATCTCAGAGTCTAACCTCTGCAGATATATGGGAAGAAAAAGATGACATCTTTGTAAAGATGGCACTACCAGGAGTTAACAAGGAAGATATAAAGATATCCATTATGGAAGACAGTATAAATATATCTGGACAAACAAAAAAAGAGGAAGAAGATAAAAAAGAGAAGAAATATTACTACAGAAGTCTAGAATCTTCTTTTGAACAATCATTCAATCTTCCAACAAAGATACAGTCAGATAAAGCTGAAGCCGAATTTAAGGATGGTGTACTTACAGTAAAGTTACCAAAAGCAGATGCAGTAAAACCAAAAGAGATTGCAATTAAGTAACAGTAAAGGGAGTAGAAATACTCCCTTTTTTCTACTATCTTAAGAAAATAACTTCTAAGTATATACATGTGGATTACACAGTATTTACAGAAAAGACAGAAGTAAATATCCTGTTGATAATTAATCTCTATGGGCTGTATAATTAACAGTCTTGTTTTATTACATTTGTTCTTTAAAACCCATCCAAAAGGAGAAAAAAATGATAGTAGATATCTCTGTAGTTCCAGGTTGTTTAAATAGAAATATCGATAGGCATCGAAAAATTACCAAAATCTTTGAAAATGCCTTACGCACTCTTCTTAAGCAGGAAAACAATCCTTGTATGGAAATTATCGTTCAGCTTCCAAACGGAGAGGATATTATTAGGAGACAATATCCTGATCCAAAATATCCCAACGAAACACCAGAACACTTCTGTCTCAGAGTTCAGAAAGAAATAAAACATATTGTCTAAAACAAGACAAGGGGGTGAAACTATTTTTCATAAATACAGTTTTACCCCCTCAGAAATACTCTATACTCATTGACTATCACTTCCCTTTCTCTGTACAATGTAAATTATCAAGAAATAATGCAACCAAACCCAGAACTTGAAACAGAAAAAGAAACGACTATTGGAAGAGATTTACTACTATCTACTTCCGAAAATATATTCCATACAAGAGTAGAAACATCCCAATCCAAAGAATACAAAAATTACAAAATAACTGAGTTTTCAGTATTTAAAGAAGAAATACAATCTGCATCTTCCGAAGATATATGGATTAATTACTCAGGATTAGTTGGTGAATCTCTATTTCTGCTTGCATGCGAGAATAACAATATCCCCATTAAAATATCTACTGGAGATGAAGATTGGGCAGGTATAGACTTTTATCTATTTGGCTATCCCATAGATGTAACAACCGCATGTAAACAACATGCTATAGAAAGAAAAATAGATACAACAAGATACCCTACTCTCTTTCTTCCTAGGTTTGTTGGAAATAATTCAATATATTGTAAGCCTCCTGTACTTATTCCTTACACAAAGGAACTTTTTGAAAAAGGATCTTTTGACACTACAAGATATTTAGATGAAATGCTACAGATAAACTACGAAGTGGAAGAAATAATTGAAAACGAAGTATATTTTAAAAATGAACAATCAATACATCTCAGAAAAGCCGGCTTGAACAATGTACACAACATGAAAACAATAATGACACTAATTTCTGGCATTCTTTAGAGATTTTAGTAATTGCTCACTCTCTGTTTTTGTAGCCAACTCTGGTTGTAGTGAACTATCCATATATATAGGGGTTAACTTTGTTTGTATATGCTTACCCTTGTAAACATAATGTGTTAGAACAATCCCCTGCCTTGTCCCTATCCAATACTTCTGATCAAAATACAAATTACCCAAACCATAATAAATTACCCCATTACCATACAATTCATAAGTCTGTGGTTGATGTGCCTGTGTACCAATTACAATATCTGCTCCAAAATCTATAGCCTTTCTAAACGTACCCTTCTGGTCTGGAGAACTAAGAGGTTTGTAACAGATTGGATACACTACATCTGAACTAGGATAGCTGTAACACTCCTGAAATTGGAAATCTACAATAACAATATCTGCATTCTTTCTTGCCTCCTCAATATCTGCCTTCATTTTCGCTTCTGTGTATGAATTTGCACCTGCAGTACTTTCCCACGCTATAGCACCTGTCTTTAACATACTGTCATAGTAATTGTAACCCAAGAAAGCAATCTTCGTACCTTTAACCTCCTCATACAAAATTTTAGATGCATCATCCTTATTTAACCCTCCACCAAAATACCTCATACCAGCATCCTTGTACATCTGTATACTCTTAGCATTGTTAACACTACCAAAGTCATTATTATGGTTACCTGTTAGCTCCACAATATCTACACCACTTGCTGTTAGCGTTTCAAAATATTTGGTATTTGAACAAAACCTCATACCAGAGTAAACCTTACAAGTATCTGTAAATGACACCTCGTTAGAAATATGTGTAAGATCTGCATCTGCAAGGAAACTCCCTAACTTCTCTGCTGGATAATCATAGTTCTTTAGAGAATCCATCTTGTATGCTAAACCCCTAGATATCGCTACTACTCCAGACATATTAATCTTGGCTAGATTTTCTTTACTCCAATCATCACCATAGTCAGAGAGATTTTTCTTCATAACAGAAAGTATGAAAGCTTCATCTTGATTATCAATGGTTGCATAGAACCTTATGGGAATAGAACCCTCATTGTCATCTAGATAGTAATGGCCATCCACTCTTAAAATTTTTAAAGAAGGGCTCAAATCTTTAAATTCCACCAAACCAATATTACTATCTGACTTCTTTAATGTAGTTATTAATTCTTCAATACTGGTTACAACCTTTGGTTCTACACCATACTGTGCTTTTACATACCCAATATACTGAGAATCTAGAATATACAAATTGTATTTCTGAACATCTTTTTCCGCTATTTCATTTAACAAGGAGTAGACATGCCCAACAGGTATTAAATCTTTCTTAAAAACATCTACAGAGCTCTCAGATGGAGTACTTGAGACCACAATATCTGACTTACCCTCTACAAATTCAAACCTCCTCTTTTCATTGAATGCAATACTACCTAATTTTTCCTTTACTAAATCCACATATTCCGTTGGAATATCCTTTTCAAAAGACACTGAAAAAGTATTGTAAACAACCTTAACTTGACGTGTGAATATTAATATATTCAACGTCTTCATATTGGATATATACATGTAAGGAAGGAATATCAGCAAGAAGAGGATAAATGCCAATTTAATGCTCTTTTTTGTATCGGTTTTCTTCTTCTCTAATCTTTCAGTCATCCTTATCGTTTGCATACGCTCCAGTTTATCACAATATGACCAATCTGTAGACAATACACACTATGGGCTAAATATGGTATAATATGTGTTGTCATAATGGCGTTTTAACTTTAAAAATACTAATTATGAAAAAACTGCTATTAAAAGGAAGAACTGCTGTGGCTATACTATCTGGACTACTCTTCGTAGGCATGATATTCAAAACTATAGATGACAAAATCCCTACACAGATAGCTCAAGCTAACCAAAATACAGTACTTCCTACAAAAGAAGAAACCATTAATGAAAGCATACAAATTGAAGCTGTTGTTACTCAAAAGGTTGCGGATAAAAGAGTAATACAGATTAAACAGTACCTTTCTAAAAGAAATGCACCTTTAGCTAAATATGCTCAAGACTTTGTTGATGCTGCAGATAAATACGGTATTGACTATAGAATTGTTGCTGCTATCTCCATTATTGAGTCTGGTGGTGGTAAAAACACATTCAAACCTTACAATGCATGGGGATGGGGTAAAAGTGGATTTGCAAACTGGAAAGAGGGTATCTATGCCGTATCTAAGGGATTAGGAAAATACTACGATATAGGTCTAACAACACCAAAATTAATATCCAAATCCTACTGTCCTCCAAGTGCAGACAGCTGGGCAAGTAAGGTTCAGTATGTTATGTACGAAATATCTAAACAGTAATATTTGGTATATAATTAGATATGGAGCCTAAAGTTGCTAAATTTGAGAAATATTTACTTACATATTTCAACAAAGCAGAGCTTAACATTCTCCTAGATGAAATCTTTAACAAAAAAATTTACGACATAGATCTTGAAACTACCACTCCAATCATCTTTGATGTAGGAGCACACATTGGTTTAGCTACAATATTTTTTAACCAGAAATATCCCTTAGCAAGAATTACTGCTTTTGAACCAAACCCAAATACATTTCCATTGTTAGAGGAAAATACATATTTCAACAATATACACAATGTTACATTACATAATGTAGCACTAGGGAAAAAATCATCCCAAAGAACACTGTTCATAGATTCTTCAAACAATGGTGGTTTCTCTACTGCAAGCTTTATGAAAGATGCATGGAATGGTACACAAGAGAGTCTTGGTATCGAGGTTATAACAGAACCGCTAAGTAAATATATCAACTCTACAATAGATTTGGTAAAAATAGATGTAGAGGGTACAGAACAAGAGATTATCGAAGAGCTAGATGAAAGTGGAAAGATTGGAAGTATTAAAAACATAATTATCGAATTTCATCCTACAGAGAAACAGGATATTGAGAAAATCAAAAGTATTTTACAAAAGAATGGTTTTACGATTGAAATTAGAAAAGATAAAAAGGACAAACTAGTCTATATACTGGGAAAACACTCCCTTTAAGAATCTTCTAATAGAGGAATCATTAAATATCTTGTAAAGTTCCTTTGCTAGTTTTTTTGAATCATGTCTAATTAAACTTCTTACTAATTTATCTCCTTTATCTTTTTTTATAACATCATTTGCAACCAAATCTGCATATATAATCTTTCGTTTTTTCGTTTTTTCTAAATCATCTACAATCAAGCTCTCTCCATCTGCTACATATCTTTTGTATGCTTCTTCTGGAATTCTTCCATTGTTAATTAATATATAGTCAATCTTTCTTCCAATATATCCCTCTATCAATTCAACAATCTCTTTATGACTCCTATGCCTTGTTTGACCAATTTTTGTCATTAAATTAGATATATATATTATCTTTCCTTTGCTTTTCTTCAAGGCACTAGATACTCCTTCAACTAAAAGATTTGGTAACATTGTTGTAAAGAGATCTCCTGGACCAAGAATAATGTATTCTGATCTCTCTATACATTCTTTCGCACTTGGATATATCTTCGCTTTTGAATCTAGATAGAAATTTGCAATCTTTTTGTCCTCTTTAATCTCATCTATGAGATGCTCCCCTACTACCTTGGTTCCATCCCCATACTCTGC
>DAOSSC010000028.1:0-7153 GCA_035377085.1 Candidatus Dojkabacteria bacterium | reverse complement strand
ACAACTATCTTGCCCTTGAGATTCTCATCTCTAAATTTGGGGTGCTCATTAATATCTAAAATCATATTTAATATATTAAATCTTAAATATATCTGTAGTCAAACTCATATTACCATAACTAGACCTCTAGTGAAATATATTTTGATACTGTTTTGTGGTTTTAACAACAATAACAGTCTTTTTACTCTCTATGGGATATTTACAAACCACTACCACTTGTATTAATCTAGTTTACCGTACACAACAGGTTGTATGGCTAAATATGAGATGTCCATTTTGCTCTTGTGATACAACAAAAGTCGTAGACAAGAGAGACAACAGAGAAGATAGTTCTACAAGACGCAGAAGACAGTGCCTTCGTTGTGGTAAAAGGTTTACTACATACGAGAGAATTGAGAAGGTGGATATCAGTATAGTAAAGAAAGACGGCTCTTTAGAAAAATTTGATGTCGAGAAGATTATTAAAGGAATTAAGCGTGCTGTAAATCAACACAGTATACCCGATTCTGATATATATAATTTCGCGGAAGAGGTCGAGAAGTATGTGTTAAATAGTGAAGACTCTGTAACTTCAAGAGATATTGGGTTAATGATACTCAATTGGTTGAGAGAAAAAGATCCACTAGCATATATTCGTTTCGCTTCTGTATACAAGGATTTTAAGGATTTAAGTGATATTAAAGATGAGATTGCTGACCTAGAAAAAAGCTAAATTAATTACTTGCCCAGTATGGCTGCCCAGAAAAAAAAGATAACACTCAAAGTAAGAAAAAGAGATGGAAGGATTGTAAAATTTGAAAGAGAGAGAATTGAAACAGGGATATTTAAAGCTGCAGAGAATGTGGGTGGAAATGACAGGAAGAGAGCTGCAGAGATAACTGACGAGGTTGTAAGAAGAATTCAGGAGAAATACAAGGGAAAGAAGGTAATCAGGACGGAGGCAATTGCAGAGATTATCAAGCAGACATTAATTGACATGGGTCACGGAAAAACTTCAATATCTTTTGGTTTGTTTGTTGATTTAAAGAACCAAATTAGAAACATTAAATCTTTAATTGATGCAAATACATTAGTTAAGGAGTATATAGACAATGAGGATTGGCAAGTAAATGAAAATAGTAATATGACTTACTCATGGCAGGGATTGAATAACTTTATTTCTTCTACTGTACAAGCAAATTATTGGTTACATAGTATATATCCAAAAGATATTGCTAATGCGAATATAGATAAGGTCATACATATTCATGATCTTGGAATGTTAGCAGTTTACTGCTGTGGGTGGAGCTTAGAGGATTTGCTTCTGAAGGGGTTTACTGGAGTCCCAGGAAAGATTTCTTCTTCTCCTGCAAAACATTTTACAGTTGCACTTGGTCAGTGTGTTAACTTCTTCTATACTCTTCAGCATGAGGCTGCAGGGGCACAGGCATTTTCAAGCTTTGATACATATCTCGCACCATTTGTTAGATATGACAAATTATCATACAAAGAGGTAAAGCAGAGGATGCAAGAATTTATCTACAATATGAATGTCCCTACAAGAGTGGGATGTCAATGTGTATCTGAAGATACGCAGATTCTTACTCCTGATGGATGGAAGGGTTACAAAGACATATCCAAAGGAACAGTAATTAAAACATACAATCTAGAAACAGGAAAGATTGAAAACCAAGAGGCAACTTCCGTATTTAAGAGTGAATACAAGGGAGTTATGTACAATCTTAAAAACAGAATACAAGATCAGTTAATTTCTCCTAACCACAGGGTTGTTAGAAAAATGTTTAATTCGGATAAATATATCCTTGAGCCAATTGAAAAGGTTCTGGAGCTTAAGTCTCCCTTCATTATTCCTGTCTCTGGAGAAAACAGCAACAAGACCGGTAAAATGACAGATGAGCAGATTAAATTAATGGCTTGGGTAATTAGTGAGGGCAGTATTGAAAAAGAGGGATCTAAGAGAATTAGTATTTACCAATCCAAAATTAAGAATCCTAAAAAACACAGAGAGATTATTGAACTTCTTTCTCATTTCAAATTTACTTTTACTGAGGCAGAGAGAACGGGATTTGGTAAGCCTGTAAAAAACATCAGGCTAGACGCTAAGAGTTCTAAAGCAGTTATGAAGTGGTTTGGTGATGAAACAGATATCAAATTTATTCCTAAGGGCCTGTTAAATCTAGATGGTGCACAATCTAGGCTCTTTTTGGATACATATCTTAAAGGTGATGGATTTGAGGGATGCAAGATTACAACTTCAAATAAAGAAATTCTGAATGGACTACAAGTATTAGCAGTAAATGCTGGATACGGATTTACAGCTCTAGAGAGAAGGCCAACTATTGGAAAGAAAGATTTGTTTGTATTGAGATTAATAAAACACAAGGAAACATATATTAAAGAGGTTAAGAAGATTAATTACGAAGGAGTGATATGGTGTCCTCATACAGTAAACGAGACCATAATTGCAAGAAGAAATGGAAAAGTTTTCATAACAGGTAATACGCCTTTCACAAATATTACTATGGATTTAGTACCTTCTGGAACATTAGCAGAACAAAATGTAATCATTGGAGGTAAGCCACAGAAAGAAAAGTACAAAGATTTCAAGAAGGAGATGGGAATGATTAACAAAGCTTTCTGTGAGATTATGATGGAAGGTGATAGTCAAGGAAGATTGTTTTCCTACCCTATTCCTACATACAATTTAACAACCGATTTCGACTGGGATAGTCCAGACTATACACCAATTTGGGATATGACAGCTAAATACGGTATTCCATATTTTTCTAACTTCATAAACTCAGATATGAAGCCAGATGATGCTAGAAGTATGTGTCTAGATAGTAAAGAAGAAGTTCTGATTAGAGATGCTGGAAATATTAAAAAAAGAAGTATAAAGGATATTGTTGAAAGGTACATGGATGGAAATTTTGATAAAGATGGATGGGCTCAGTGTAAGAAAGGTGAGAGGTTAGAAGCTCTTTCTTTAAATCCTGAGACTGGTAAGACAGAATGGACTAAAGTTACAAAGTTTCTTAAAGTTAGCGATGATTTATCTGTAAAGATAATCATGCAAGATGGAAAAGAAATGGTAACTTCATCTGGGCATCTTGTCCCTGTTCTTACAAAGGATGGCCTGATTAATAAATTAGCAAAGGATGTAAAAAAGAACGATTACCTCTTAAGTCTTAAATCTTCTTCTGAGTTGAGTAGTAAGTATGAAAATTTGGGAAACAATTTAATTCTAGATGATAATCTTGCGAAAATACTTGGGTATTTTGTAGCAGATGGAAATTTTCTAAAGGAGAGTAGAAAGAATATGCAAAGATATGGACAACCAAGAGGGCTTCAGTTTACTTTCAATGCTAAGACAAAAGAGCATTTGCATGAAATAAAAGATCTCCTTAACAATCATTTAAAACTTGATACTAAAGAAAAAAAAGATCCCAGATACAATAGCTACTATCTGTATGTCTACAATGTTGATATTGCACAAACTATATACAACGCAGGTTTTAAGAAATATGGAAAATTACCTGACATTCTGTTTAATTCTCCTAAAAGTGTTATAGAGAATTTCCTTACCTTTCATTATAAGGGAGATGGATATGAAAAAAGAAGAGAGATACACATTAATGACAAAGATTTAGCAAAAGATTTAGTGATGCTTTATTCTCTAATCAACAAACCTGTTATCTACAAAGAAAGGAAAAACAGCCAAACGATATATATACAGCATAAAAGGAATAAGCTTAACAGTAATGGATTCCTTTCTACTCCAACTTTAGCAGAAAGAGTTCCTGGATTCCTAGCAAAATCTACTTACTTGGTACCTGGGTTAAATAAATCTAGGATGGTTGGTTTTAATTCTTTAGAGAAATATAGTGCTCAAACATTGGAAAGTAAATTGATAGAAAAAGGTGACTACTACATTGTCAGAGTAAAGGATATAAGTTTGAACAAATTAAAGGATTTTCAGGATTTCTTTGATTTAGAATTAGAAAAAAACCATCTGTTTGTTCACTCTCTGGGTACCATTACTCATAATTGCTGTAGACTTCGTATTGATAACAGAGAATTGAAGAAAAAAGGAGGTGGGTTCTTTGGAGCAAATCCTCTTACTGGAAGTATTGGTGTTGTGACAATTAATCTTCCACGAATTGGAATAGAGACAAAGACGAAAGAGGAGTATTTCAACCATTTAGATAGAGCAATGGACTTGGCAAAAAGGAGTCTAGTAATTAAAAGAACTTTTATAGAGAAATACATGGAGAAAGGTTTGTATCCTTACTCTAAGTTCTATCTTTCTGACATTAAAAAGAGATTTGGGGAGTATTTTAAGAACCATTTCAATACTATTGGAATTCTTGGTATGAATGAATCTTTGATTAATTTTTTTGGAGATATGGAGAAGGGAATAACCTCAAAAGAAGGGCGTGAGTTTGCATTGGAGATAATGGATTACATGAGAGAAAAATTAAAAGATTACCAAAAAGAAACTAACCAACTTTTCAACCTAGAAGCTACTCCAGGTGAGGGTGCTACATACAAATTTGCAAAAGCTGACAAAAAGAAATTTGGTGATTTAGCCATAACTGCTGCAGATATTGCAGAGAAAAAAGGAATGGTTCCCTACTATACCAACAGTTCTCAACTTCCTGTAGGACTTACCGACGATATCTTCGAGGCTTTGGATTTACAAGATGAGTTTCAGTGTAAATATACTGGCGGAACGGTTATGCATTTGTATCTTGGTGAGCGTGTATCCTCTGCAGATGCCACCAAGAATTTAGTAAAAAAGGTTGCAGAGAATTACAGATTGCCATACTTTTCAATCACGCCAACCTTTAGTGTATGTCCAAAGCATGGATATATCACAGGGGAGCACAAGTACTGTCCTAAGTGCGATATAGAGGTTGGGTATAAAGATGGCATGAAGTTTAGTGAAAAATTTTAATTAAATTATTTACTGTTCAATATATGAAGAAAGTTACAAGACAAAGATGCGAGGTGTATTCAAGAGTTGTTGGATACATAAGACCAATTTCTCAATGGAATGTAGGAAAACAGGCTGAGTGGAATGATAGAAAATTCTTTAAAGAAGCTGCATAAATAGATTATGGTACAAATTGGGGGCTTAGAAAAAACATCTTTACTAGATTATCCTGGTAAAATATCGGCTGTTATATTTACATATGGTTGTAATTTAAAGTGTAGCTATTGCCACAATCCTGAATTAGTCATAGAAGAATTTGATAAGGAGCATTCTATCTCTGAAGAGGAATTACTAAGATTTCTTGAGGGTAAAAAAGGTAAATTAGATGCAGTAGTCATAACAGGGGGGGAACCTCTTCTTCACCCCGATCTTGAAGAGTTGATAGTAAAGATAAAAGAGATGGGATTTTTAATAAAATTAGATACAAATGGATTATTGCCTTCTAAATTGGAGAACCTAATTAAAAAGGGTCTGCTTGATTATATTGCCATGGATGTTAAATATCCCGCAGAGGATTACCCTATCATGACAGGAATACCAGATGTTATACATAAAATTAAAAAATCCATAAAGATAATTATGAATTCTGGTGTGGATTATGAATTTAGAACTACATATGTAAAAGGCATTCATACATTTAGATCTGCTAAATATATTGGACAACTAATACATGGAGCTAACCTTTACTATGTTCAAAATTTTAGAGATGGAAAAACAATAACCAAAGGCTTTGATTCCAGTAACTCCTTTACAGACAAAGAATTGAAACGAATAAAAAGAGAAGCTGGTTTATATGTAAAAAAGACAATTATTAGATAATTGGCTTTTCAAGTACTTTTATGACCTTTCCATTTAACATACTCTCTGTGTTTTTATCTAGATAGATTGGTTGATGAATTGGATTGCTTGAATTTGGATATAACACAACCATATCTTGATCCTTTTTAAATCTTTTCACAGTTGCACAATTCTCTACGATGGCAACCACAACATCGCCATCAAAGATTTCAGCTTCCTTATCTACTACTAAGTAATTACCATCAGTTATGGCCTTTCCACCAATCATCTCTCTATCCATAGAATCTCCCTTCACAATTAGGGAAAACAGGCTTTTCTTCTTGCCAAGAATATTTTTATCAACTCGCAAAACGCCGAGGTTTTCTTCCTCGGCGCCTACGAGCGGTGTTCCTGCATTTGCATACCCTAATATTGGCACTCCTATTAAATATTCGTATACCGGCTCTTCATTTTCTTCTAGCATCCGTATACCTCTTGGTTCGCTAGTTCTCAAAATGTAGCCTTTCTTCTCAAGGGCGATTAGATGATTTACGACCCCTCTTTTAGTCGCTATATCGAGAAGAACTTGTAGTTCACTAAGAGATGGGGCATATCCGTTTTTTAGAAAATAGTCTCTTATAACTCTGAGTACCAAATCCTGCTTTGCAGTGAGTATACTATCCATGGCAGTTTTATTTGTTTAATTTATATATACCGAGTATACCCTCGGTCTAAGTAACCTGCAAGTACCTGTAGTGAATGATATTGCAAATACAAAATATAACGCCTATATTTATAGTCAATATAAATTAATAAATAATTTACATATGGCAGAGGAGAAAAAGGCTAAAAAGATCTATACTCTAGAGGAAATCAAGTTTAACGAGGCTAACAAAGCCATGTCTATTCTTGCATGTATTCCTATTGTAGGATTGATCTTGTTGTTTGTAGAAAAAGAGGACAAATTTGTGAGATATATGGGAGCACAATTTACATTGGTTGGTGTACTACAATTCTTTTTCTGGATTCCAGTAATCGGATTGTTTCTTTTAGCACCTTTGACATTTCTTTTAATAATCATTGGTATGGTGAAAGCTTCACAAGGTCAGAGATTTGATATTCCTCTTCTATCTGATTTGGGACTGAAATTAATGGCTGCAATTTAAAGAATCATTGAATGTGTATGAGAAGGGAGATTAACGTCTCCCTTTTTTCTTTACGAATGGTATGATAAAATCAACTTGCACTAAATCGGGGCGTAGTTCAGTTGGCTAGAACGCTGCGTTTGGGACGCAGAGGTCGCACGTTCAAGTCGTGTCGCCCCGACCATCTTGCAAACAGTTTCCAAACTCAATACAATATATACATAGTTAAATTAAT
>DAOSSC010000027.1:0-7835 GCA_035377085.1 Candidatus Dojkabacteria bacterium | reverse complement strand
AATAATTGTTGTTTGTGCACAGTATGAGAATGAAGAGATAGTAAGATGTATAGATAAAGGTGAGTTTTTAATGGATGATACACAGCTTGATATTCAAGGAAATCAGGTGGACGATAAGTTCAATCCAGAAAAAGAGGAAATAAAAATAATTGATAAATTGAGGATATTAATAAATGGTGTATACGGTGCGGATTCAAACACTTCAGCTTACGATATGAGTAGGTGTACAGAAAGTGGTGTTGATGATTGTAACAATTTGAATTGTGTTGAGAAATGTCCTGTTTGGAATACGGATAACTACAGTTGGGTAAAAACTGGTAGGAAATGTCCTAAGCCTCCAAGTTGTGGGAGTGATGAACCACAAATATGTACTCCTAACTCATGTGAGAACTATAGTGGGCTTTATGGAATCAAATCACGAAAATGTAATCGTACGGGATTTGCTTATATCGACTATTACCAAGAAAGGGATTGTAAAGATGAAGCACCTGTTGTGGATCCTACTGAGAATGAACAGATTTGTACACCTGGGAAGTGTGAGTCTCTTGACGGAACAGGTGGATATTATTCGCAAAAATGTAGTACTCTTGGGACAGGTTATATCAAATACACGGGAGAAAATTGTACAACTGCTGTAGAGGATTCCGTTAAAGAGGAGGAATTAAATGAGGAAACTTGTAAGATAGTACCTTCTTACACAGGTTCTTATTTCGCAGATATAGGTGCAAATGCTGGGAAAGAATATCAGACATTAAATTCTTGTAAAGCTTGCGAAGTTTCGATTGGTGCCTATAGGTGTACACAACATTATGGAGTTCCAAATATAAGATATGTAGATTCTAAGGATGAGACATCTTATACCCTAAATATAACAGAATTAAATAAAATTAAGTTATTATCTTCCCAACCAGATAATGGAGTCGAAATGGTAAATAATAATCCTACATTAAAAACTTCACTGGAAAATGAGTTAAGAGAGATTTATAAAAAAGGAGAAAAAACGGAAAATGTAGGTTCGGACAACATTGTTATAGGTATAGGTCTGGGATACCAGAAAAAAGTTACAACCTACTGTAATGCATTGGGATTACCTCTAATTCCAGCATCTGGAGGAGGGAAATTGTGTAAATTAGATGGTAATGCTGAGAATTTAATAAAGGTTCCGGCTCTAATTTTAGGAGCCTACGCTCAAGACTCTGCATCGAGTGGATACACACTGTATCTCCCAGAATACGGTATGTATAGTTTTGAACTAGGAGACTACCAATTAACAACAGATACCACAAATGGAAACACATACTACATCTTCTATATAGAAACCAATGATAAAAAAGGCTTCCAAATGCCTGTAGATCCAGATAATCCTACTGAAAAAGAAGATATTATGCTTAAATCTAGTAGTGTATCTATAACCTACAAAAAAGTATCCTCTGCTCAATCATATACCCTTGTAAAAGGTATCAATCTAGTATCCTTTAACTTCATACCAGTATCTACAGATTTAGGACCACTTACGGCTAAAGGAGTTATAGAGGAAGCTGCTAAGAAAGATGTAACAATACAATACATCTCTTCCTTTGATGGTGGAAGATGGGCAAAAGGATATACATGTAAAGATAACAAATGTAGTGGAAATGACTTTAATATAATTCCTGGGAAAGGATACCTTGTGTATGTAACAGAAGGTGGAGATATATCCATAGGTGGATATACCCTCAAATCCTCTGTACCAGTTAACCTCTCAGGAGGATGGAATTTAGTCGGTATACACGGTTACACAAATGCATATACAGCAAGAACATTAATAGACTCTATGAACAAGATTGACGGAATAACTGCAAACAATGTAACATGGTGGCCTACATCCAAAGGTATGTATGAAGGATTACAAGTAACGGAAGAACAACAATACGGTTTTGACTTCCCAATTAGTCCTACTAACGGTTACTTTGTAAGAATATCTTCATTTCAACCAGAAGATAGTAAATGTAAATCTCTACTTTGGAATGAGGGAGGCACATTAAATGGAGCCTGTGGAGTAACTAAATAATTTAAAAATAAATACTGCCATGAATGAAATACCACCAATATACTGGATGATAGTCATAGGAGCTATTGCCCTTATGATCTGTGTTGTTCTCTTCTACATAGCTATGGTTCTTCTTGAAAGTAAGAGAGCTATAGAGGACAGTAGGAAAATAATAGAAGATGCAGGTAAAACATTAAGACAGGTAGACTTAATTGTAAACGATCTACAAGCAAGCATATCCTCTGTTAAAGAAGCTGTTGGAGAAATTAATCAATCCATATTTGTTCCAGTTAGAAAACTTGGATACGGAGTTTCTGCAATCACAGGATTCCTTGGAGGCCTTCTTGGTAGAAAAAAAGAGGAAGAATAATTGTCATTATCCACAAATACAGGTAATATATTAGGTAATGAAGATTGCCCGATTACCATCTAAAAGAAAGAATAATGTAATCCTTTGGATTCTTGTGATTGGTTTGCCTATACTTGTGTATGCCTCATACCAAGCTGTTCAATTAATCACAAAAGCAAGCGGAGATACACAACCAAAAAACCTTGTCATCAGTAACCTTTCAACAAGCTCTGCAACAATATCCTGGGTAACAGAAGCATCTGTAAAAGGATCTGTAATCCCAATTCTTGGTGGAAATGAAAAAAGTCCTGTTGTAGATAAAAGAGGAAATGAAAACAGAAACACCCACTATGTAGAACTAACAAGCTTAGAACCAAATACCAAATACGACTTCAAGATAGTTTCAGGAAGTGATGAATATGCATCTCTGGACAATGTAACAATGTCATTTAAAACAGCCCCAATTACAGCTGGGACTCCTACGCCTAACCCTATACATGGAACTGTCTCTGGTAGCAGTGGTGATGATGTCATAGTATATGCAATGTTAAAGGACAAATCTGTATATCCAGTATCTGCAGTCATACCTAGTGGTGGTAACTGGATAACAGATCTTTCTGCATTTCGAAAAATCTCTGACTACTCTCTTGTACTAACAGAAAACACCACCAATCTTGTGCTTGTATCTGTTGGAGGACCAGATAAAGGAGCTGTATTACAAGGAACATATTCATCTCTTTTTGACAGCAATGGTAAATTAAAAAGTACAAACGATTTTACAATTGGAAGTAATTCCAATTTGTATGCATACTTTGCAGCAAAATCCATGCTCATGGCAGAGAGTACAGTTCCAACACCTTCAATAGAACAGCCAGAAGAGGAATCTGAAGAAGAACCAACGAAAGAATCTAAATTCAAAATTGTAATGGATTTAGAGTGGGTGGACATGGTCTCTGGAAGCAGTGTAACAGCTCCTACTGGTGTATCTAGTGTGCAAGTTACAAATCTTACAGATACTGGATTTACAGTCCTTTGGGTCTCTGCCCAAAAGGAAGCAGGCTCTATTAGCTATGGTACAAGCTCCTCATCTCTCTCTAGCGAAGCGCTAGATGAAAGAGATGGAGCAACTAACCGTGGTACCTACTATGTTCATAGTGTGTCTGTAACGATGGTACAGCCAGAGACCAAATACTACTTCAAAGTTAAATCTGGAGGTGCGGAATACAGCAATACTTTTGATGTAACAACATATGCCACCTTAAGCTCTCCTCCACCATTTGAATCTATAACTGGTGAAGTAAAGAACATTCCCTCTACTGAAGAATTGGTCGTTGTTGGATATATTACTGACAAGGATGGCAGTGGTACTACTGGAAGTAGTAACAAGATATCTGTTCTTGCAGATGACAATGGTAAGTGGATACTCTCAATTGCAGATACTAGAAATACAAGTGGTTCTTCCTATTTCGAATATACCTCTGCAGATGAGATTACATTTTCCCTAGTATCTACGGTAAATTCTGGTAGCCTAATTAAGACAATTTCAAGTGCAAAAAATACCGATGTAGAGATAACTGCAGGTAGTGGAAGCACGGGTAATGTAGATATCTTGGATAACTATGGAGTACTTTAATTTCTGATATAATCGGGAGTTATATGGATACAGACTATAGCCAAAAAAAATTGAATAAAAGAAGTCTCTTCTTCCTTATATTCCTAATAGGGTTCTCAATGCTTGTTCTGAAAATAACAAAAACAAATGATATACAATTTTTCAAAGGAAGTAGTGAATCTGTAATATGCTCTAATGAAGTTATAGATCAAGGTTATGATAATAATCTTGTGTTTTTAGATATGTCTGAAGATGGAGCGCTAACTGATGTTACACCAAAGACTAAAGGAAGTGTCCTTGGAACAACTTGTGGAAATGCATTAAACAAATATACTGGGACGGAAGCATGCACTATTCCTGGAACAAGCGATAATGTCTCAATTAAGGGCTGGGTAAACTCAGAAGCAAATGTTGAAATTGTCTCAATTACAGTCCCTATAAGACTTCTTTCTGGAATATACTCTGTCAAAGATTCCAATAGAAATCTTACATACGAGAATCCTGTATATAAGCCTGCAGGTGAGCTATTCAATAAGAAGCAAATACTCATTAGGAGTACTCCTGGGGAAGGTAATAAGGAAATGAAGGAGAATATAATTGAGGGCTCTGTTACAAAGAAGGCATATAGTACAAAATATACCGTTTCGTCAGATGCGGCGGAGGGGGGAGATGAAGTAGTAATCGCAAGCTACTATACAAATGATTGTGGTGAGAAATGTAATAATTTAGACAATAGTAATCCAGATAAATCGAATAATGTAAGTAAAAAATTCAACAGAATGTATTATAGCTATCCAGGACAAAAAGATAAGGATGTAATAAGTGGAGATATCAGTATAGAAGGTGAGTGTAAGGATGTTTTACCTGCAAATATTGATAGTGCAATTCCAGGGTGTTTTGATACACGGCAGTTTCTTCTTGGTCTTTTCGGCTCTGTATTTCCATCTTCTGATTGGACAAATTGCAGTAAAGACGAAGAAGGTTGTGTTAATGCTGAGGATATTGTATTGAAGATAAGTCCAATGTTTGAAGATACAAATAGATTTACAAATACTAGAAATAAAACAGCGATGGACCCTGTATCGGCTAGTACCTATAAATCTGTTTATGTAATGACCCCCTGTAGAATTAATGTCGCAGGTAAATCAGTTAATGTAAAATGCGCATGGGATATGTCATATATATTTGAAGAAAGAAAGGCTGCTGAATTTGATGATGTTGGAGGATCTGATACACCAACCCATGAAGAGTATGTTAGATTCTTAGAGAAAGAGAGTTCAACAAGACAAGATACTCCACTTAGTATGTAATTTAAATTAATAATTAAAATAATATGAGTTTTGTAAAAACAGGATACAGAATCTTCTCCAAACTAGAAGAGATATTTAAAAGAAAGAGTTTTAAAACAGTTTTCATTGCTATTTCCTCCATGATTCTCTTTTTTGGAGTAATGAATGTTTTTGCTCAAGAAACAGAAGTACCAAAGTTGAATGTGGATTGGAAAGGCATGAAGGCATACTACAATCTTGCTAGTGGAACTGACAAGGATGAGGATAACATGACTAGCTTCTCTGGAGTGTCAGCTACAAACACAGCTTGGACAATTCTCTCAACTATGGCACCTGGGCTAACAGAGGGAGGAGATGAGATACAAAAGGGAGAATCTATTCCTGCGGATATGCAAGGTGGACTACTTGGTACGGCAGATAAGTTTGTTAATTATGCATATACCAACCAACCGAGTGTTAATTTAGTAGCACACCTAGGAAATGAGTGGGTTCCAGGATACAAGGAAAGTACATCAGGATTGTATGCTGCAGACAAACAGAGCGGATATGATGAACTTATGGATAGTGGTATATCCAATATATGGGCGAAATTTAGAGATTTAGCATATTTATTCTTTGTAGTAGTAATGATTGTTATTGGATTTATGATTATGTTTAGATCCAAGTTAGGTGGGCAGACATTGGTAACTTTGGGAAATACAATACCTAATGTAATTATTGGATTAATACTTGTTACATTTAGTTTCGCAATAGCTGGATTCATTATTGATGTCGGAGGATTAATAACAAATTTCTTAGCAAGTTTATTTAATGGAGATCTTGTATCTATAGAAAATATCGGGAATCTAATGAAATCTGTATTTACTTCTGATACTAAAAAGGTGTCGGGTATTGTTGCAGGAAGTGGAGGGATAGCCGCTCTTGGTGGATGGGGATTGGGATCACTTGCCACAGCGATTGGTGGCTCTGCGGTATTGGCAATTTTAGGACCAGCATTTGTAGGAGTAGGCTTAATAGCAATTTTACTTGTACTTGCACTTCTTGGAATAGTATTCGTAGGTGTAATCAAATTATTAATAACTTTGTACAAAGCATACTTTGGTATTCTCTTGGGTGTAGCTATAGGACCTCTTCAGATTATGATTGGTACAATACCTGGACAGAATCATATGACAATGAATTGGCTCTTGGGAATAGTGAGAAATGTTTTGGTGTTTCCAGTAGTCTTCTTCATCGTGAATGCTCCTAATCTTTTACTTGGAAGTGGAGATATTATTTTAAATTTCCCAGAGAAATTAACTTATGCAGATCCAAATTCAACAGGGATGGATATAAATGCAACTTCTGGATTCTTAATCTTCATCTTGCGTGTCTTTGTAATATATCTTGCTGCACAAGCACCTAAATATATAGATGCATTTATACCTAATACTTCCAGTAAGGCTGCAGGTGATGCAGGTGCTGCTGCAAAGATGAGTCTTTCAAAGATTCCTTTAGTTGGCGGATTATTTAAATAGCTTTTAACTATAAATGCCTAAGCCAAGGAAAGAAGAAAATCCAGATGCACTTGGTCAGATATTTGACTTCATATTCAAAGAGGCTGAAAAACCACCTGATAAGAGAAGACCGGTTAAAGTAACTGGTATATCTGGACAAAATGAATTAACGGATGCTCTTGCTGCTGCATTGGAGAAACCAGGGTTGTTTATGAGCGATCAGATATTAGATGTTTTTAACGAAGCTTTGGATCTAGAAGTTGCAAGGATAAAAGCAAATGAGCAAGGATCTGCGACAGTAAAGTTCTCGGCTAATAATCTGATATCTATGCTTGATGACCCCAATGCCTTTATTGAAAAAGGTTTTACAAGTGCCAAAACATTTAGGAAGCAAATGCGAGCACAATATCTTGGGAAAACTATGCAACACTTTGTTGCTGAAGGATGGGCAAAAAAATATAATCTAGATCTAGATGCACAAGAAGCAATTAGAGGCTATTTTGGAGCAAGGCATCTTGACAAGACTTTACCAAAAGAGGAAAGAGCAAAAAGCTATGATGCTTCTAATGCGATTGGTGCTTCTGTAGAAGGACGTTTTTTTAGAGGCTTTCCAGGATCAGGGGAACTAAACCTTACATCTGAAAAAGAACATTTGACAAACAGAGCTTTTGAACTTCTTGGGAGACAGTATTTTGGAGCGTCTAACTGGCAACAACTTTCAGATGACCAGAAGAGATCATTTGAAAAAGTACATATAGATTGGAGTACAATGTCTAATGCGGATAAAAAGAAATTCATGGCGGCTAACAATGGTATGGATGCAGTAGAAAAATATATTACTTCAAATTTTAATCCTACTACTGCAAACAGTTTATTCAATAATTATAGGAATGCTAGAGCAAGTCTTGGACTTGCAAAGAAAGAGGACACTTTTGATGTCGTGAATAGGGATAGATATTTAGATCTCAAGGTTAAGAACTTAGATGACAGGATAACCCAACTAAGACAGTACATGAATACTCCAAATCTCTCAAACAGAGAGGTTACAAATTTACAGGTA
>DAOSSC010000026.1:5945-8300 GCA_035377085.1 Candidatus Dojkabacteria bacterium | reverse complement strand
GCATCAGCTTCTAAGTATAAGAAGTTACCATCAAGACCCTTTTTGAAAGTAAAGACTCCAGCCTCTGATAGTGGAACATAACATCCTGCAAGATTTGGAAATAGATCTTCCCCTGTAAATTTCTCTTGGTTTGCAATTTCTTTAACCGTTTCTGCACCTTCGAGTGCAATTTGAGTCATAGTATCTATCTTTTCGTTTTGTATTACACCTTGCATTGTATTTACGGCTATTTGCATAAGAATAACGGAAGATGCACCAACTACCATAATAGCAATCAAAGCTTCTACAAATCCTAGTGCTTCATATTTTTTCTCTATATGCTTTGTCATAATACTAATGATGATATTTTCCCTGATAAATTATTCACTATAAATTGTCTAGTTTTTCCGACTCCAAGAGGATCTATTGTTAAAACAAAATTAAAGACATTTTCTGCCTGTTTACCATCTGCTTGGTAATTTACAAGTTCTCCATTTGCGTCGTAAAAGAATGCTCTTCCAGAGATGGATTCAAAGACAACATATCCAATTCCATTGTCAATTGTTATTTCTGATTCAGGAAAATCTATAGATGTATCATATCCTGGAAAAGTAGCGAGACCTTCGCCATTACAACTAGATGAGGTTCCAATGGTTCTATCCGTTGGAAGATATCCATTCCTTCCAATTCCCAAATTAACTGCTGGATCATATGCTGGTAATTTTGATTTTGTTTTTGTATCTCCATAGTCAGGAAAAGGAGAGCACCATTTAAATACTTTGTAAACACCAGTTGTCGTTGTTTTCGTAAAATCTATACCTAGTCCATACAACCAATCTTCCCCAGGGGTTCTTTCAAGTAACATAGATTCTCTTTGAATAGTCCTGACATCTTGCTCCAAATTAAGCATGTATTCGTTCATCTTTACTGTATTCTGTAGACCATTAAATGAAGCAAAAGTCATTCCTCCAATGATGGAAAAAATTGAGAGCACAATAAGAAGCTCTAAAAGAGTATATGCATGATATCTTCTTTTGAGAGTAGAAAACAAGGCAGTATATACTTAATTCAATACTTAAATGTATCACAGAAAAGCAGGAGTATCAATCTATTGACTCTGAGTAAACTTGTCTTTTCTTCTCCAGTCAGAATCGTCTAGACTAAGTACCGAAAGGGCAGATGGATCTCCACTTTCAAGAGAACCAATATCTGAGCTAAGAATAGGAGATTCACTTGGCAATATACCAATACCATCACCAGTACAATAAAAACCTCTTTGGTTTTCATCATCTACTCCTCCAAGAGAAACACAAACTATTACAAATTGTTGATCATATTCATCTACAGCGTAGTAATATGTAGCATCTGTTCCACCATCAAACTTTCCCTCCTCCTCTAGATAGGGAACAAGTATATGTTGGTCTGAGGTCCCATTGTATCCAAGAGCATAGGAGAAGAACTCCTTCTCTATACATCCACTGCAAGAACCCAACTCTGGATATTCTTTATTGTCTATCTTGTATTTAAGTAAAGCAGCATAGAGATTCCTTACTGCATTCTGATGGTATGTATCCTGACTTTTTTGTATAGCATATCTTCCAACTGATACACCAATAGCCATTAGGATTATCAAAATCCCCATAACAACAATCAATTCTATAAGTGTGAAAGCTTTGTATCTCTGCCTCATATCATAATAATCTACCATATTCCCATCCATTTAAGAAGTTGAGAATATATGCTTTCTCCATAAAGAACAGATATACTGAAGGCAAGAGAGATGAATGGAACCATAGGAATCTTTGCTTTTTTAATATCTACCTTCTTCTTGACTACAAAGATTAGCGAGTAGAGTAGAGCTATAAATATTGCTAACCAGAATGTAACAAGAAACTGTCCAAATGATTGCAAAATTCCGATACTAAACAGAAGTAGTATGTCTCCAAGTCCAA
Organism: Candidatus Dojkabacteria bacterium; assembly: GCA_035377085.1. Lineage (GTDB taxonomy): Bacteria > Patescibacteriota > Dojkabacteria > SC72 > SC72 > JAKPKF01. The sequence goes on along the minus strand of DAOSSC010000026.1, from coordinate 6,369 downwards.
AAGATTTTTTGATTATGTTTATCAGTAACAGTACCCCACAAATTATTAATGGTAGATATATATTCTCTAAATTGAAATTAAAGAAAAAGAAAAATATTATACTAATTGCTATGAGTATGTGTACAAGATTTTTAGGAACAGAATTGCTCAGATAATCATAAAAGGAAAGAACAAAAAGAAAGAGAATAATTATGTAAAAGAATAGGGGAATACTTGAAAGATAGAATAGGAGAAAGATTGTTCCAAGGATTAACTCAGATATTGGGTAATAGATATTTATTACAGATTTACATTTTGGACATTTACCTTTGTAGAATATATATCCAAGGATAGGAATCAGTTGTTTCCAATTAAGAGGCTTTTTACATTTCTCACAATGGGAACTAAGAGTTGCTATTTTAGGGTATGTATATCCATTCTCTAA
>DAOSSC010000026.1:0-5845 GCA_035377085.1 Candidatus Dojkabacteria bacterium | reverse complement strand
GCTAAACCTCTAAGACTCACACATATCAACACGGATTGTTGGTGAGTTGGTTCTACAACATAGATAAAGGTTGCTTCTGTTCCACCCTTAAATACTCCCTCATCCATATATTCACTTAATGTTGTAATCAATGCAGAAGGTAGTTGCTGAGGAGGGAATTCTCTTTCATCAGTATAATAAGCTTGTACTCCTTGGTATATCTGATCTACAGCATTCTGGTGTGCTACATCATTTGCCCTATTAATAGCAAACCTTCCTGCAGTAATACCTACAGCCATAAGGATTATAAGGATACCCATAACGATAAGCATCTCGACTAATGTAAATGCTTCATAGAAATTCCTTCTCATATATTTGGAACAGTTATAAAATTTATCTATTAATAAGTTACATAACTTTCAAATCTATGTCAATACCTATCCAATTGCCGAAGACAGCTGGAACATAGGCATATACACAGCCAGTGCTATAAAACCTACTGCCAAGCCCATTATTACCAAAAACACAGGCTCAAGAATAGAAGACATATTACTCGTAGCTACATCAACCTCATCTTTGTAATACTGAGACACCTTTTCCAAAACAGCGTCTATCTCACCTGTCTCTTCTCCTACAGCAATCATACTACTTACTAAAAGAGGAAAATATTCACTTCTTGCAATTGGTATAGCTAAAGCTCCACCTTTTTCTACCTCTTCCTTTGCAGCCATTACAGTATCTCTAAACATTTCGTTTGTTAGTGATTGTGCTGTTAATTCCAATGCCTTAATAATTGAAAGACCACTTCCCAAAAGAAGTGCCAGGATTCTTGTAAATTGTGAAAGCTGCATTTTTGAAATTATCCCTCCTATAACTGGAATTTTTAATGTTATTTTATCAAAATTTCTTTTTCCTTTCGCAGTATCTAGATAGTACTTCATACCGATAAAAACAACAGCTAAGACTACAAGAATTGCCCACCAATACTTTATGAAAAAGTCACTCATTCCCATTAATATTCTTGTAACCAGAGGTAGCTCAGCCCCAAAATCTCCATATATTTGTGCCATTGATGGAACAAGAACAAGCATCATTAGAACCATAACAACAATGATAATAACAAGAATAATGATAGGATAAATCATTGCAGATCTTAACTTGTCTCCCAAAGATTTACTCTCTTCTAATTCTGTTGCGAGTCTTTCTAATATTATTTCCAAATTACCACTTTCTTCTCCTGCTTCAATAAGGTTGAGTGTAATAGGGTCAAAAACTTCACTTTGTTCTCTAAAAGAATTTGCCAATGTTTTTCCAGACTGAATAGCCGCAAGAACTTCTTTAAGAACTCTTTTGAACATAGGATTACTTGTCTGTTGAACCATAATCTCAAGAGCTCTAGCAAGAGGAAGTCCTGCTCCAACCATAGTAGACATCTGTCTCATAAAGATTACTTTCTCTTTCATTGGAACTCCACCGATATTTATCTCTGCCAATCTTTCAAGGTCCAAAGCAAATGCTTCTTTAATACTTACAACAATCAAACCTCTGTCATGAAGAATATCTGTAACTGCCCCAGCATCCTTTGCTTCCATGTTTCCATTGATAATTTTTCCACTTGTGTCTCTGGCTGAGTATTTAAACTTTTTCATTTATTATGCTTTTAGTAATCTTAAAACTTCTTCTGGGAATACTGCATACTCCTGTGCTTTCTGTACATTTATGACTCCCTCTCTTACAAGATTTACTAGTGCCTTTTCCAAAGAGACCATACCCAAGTCTGAGCTTGTTCTTATGACATTATCTATTTGATGAGTCTTACCCTCTCTAATTAGGTTTCCTACAGCAGAGTTCATAATCATGATTTCAGATACTGCTCTTCTTCCACCCTTATCCAGAGGTATAAGTCTTTGAGCTACAACTGCCTGCAGAATATTTGAGAGCTGTGCTCTAACCTGTTGCTGCTGAGTCTCTGGGAATACATCAATTATACGGTCAAGTGTTTGAGATGAACTGTTGGTATGTAGTGTAGCAAATACTAAGTGTCCTGTTTCTGCCAAGGTAATAGCAGCTGCTATAGTTTCAAAATCTCTCATCTCTCCCACAAGGATAACATCAGGATCTTGCCTCAGCGCACTTCTAAGCGCTATCTCCCAAGAGTGTGTATCATCATTCATTTCTCTTTGGTCAATTAATGCTCTCTTACCTTCAAATAGATACTCAACTGGATCTTCGATTGTAACAATATGACAGAATCTGGTTCTGTTAATATCTTCGAGGATTGCAGCTAAAGTCGTACTCTTTCCATGACCAGTTGGACCAGTAACTAGTACAAGTCCTTGTTTTAATTTAGCAAATTGATGGTAAAGCTGTGGAAGGAGTAACTCCTCTATAGTCCTAATACGAGAGGGGATCAATCTAAATGCAGCAGAGAGATTTTTCATAGAGTAGTATGCATTTACCCTGAATCTAGCATTGTTTCCCTCCGCATATGTATATGCATAGTCGATTTCTCTGTTTACTTCTAGTAATTCTTTTCTCTCATCTGTTATAGTTCTAAATATCAGCTCTTCCGTATCTTGTGGAGTCAATATCTTTTCACCAACCTCTTCCAGCTCTCCATCAATTCTAATAATCGGAGGATAACCAGGAGAGAGATGAAGATCTGAGGCATTTTTATTAATTGTAATACTAAAGAGCTCTTCTATTGAATATTTTCCATTCACAGGTTGCGTTACTTCCGCTCCTTTTGTAATTTCTTCTTCTTTAAATATTGGCTCAGCAAGACTGTTCGCTTTTGGTTCTCTAACCATTGCCTTAGGTTTCTTGAAATCTGGCATAATATCATTAAGGCTGTCAGGTGCCTTTCCAATCGAATTTAATGTCGAAATCACAGAAGATACTGGAGCCGAATCTTTAGAAGGAAGAATCCCAACATCTGAGCTTTCTGTTTTTAAGCCAGGCATTTCTGTTGGTTTTGCTACATATTTTACTTCTGCAATATCTGGCTCAGGTGGAGGAGGTGGAGTTGTTGTTTGTGCTGGCTGATTTGTAGATGCAAAATCCGGATACGGAAACTTTGTATTACTATTCTGGACAGTTTGATTTTCCATATTATATTTATACCAAAAATTTACTCTTTTGAAACCCTCATAACCTCTTCCAAAGAGGTTATACCTTCTAAAGCCTTTAGATACCCATCTTGTGTCATAGTAAGCATACCATTTTCAAGTGCTACTTTTTCAATATCTTTGTCAGAGACATTTTCCATCATCATTCTACTTATCTTGTCTGTAACATCCAACACTTCAAAGATACCAATTCTTCCAGAATATCCAGAACCCCCACACTTGTCACAACCTTTTCCACGGTAAAGATATATTACCTGCTCTCCACCTGGACCTATTTCAGGAGGTCTAAAGAAATTTTTATCTCCTTCAGCGGATGAAGCTTTAGAAACTCCAACTCTTTTGAGATATTCAACAAGATTGAATCCCTTTACAGTAGCCATTATTTCATTGATATTTTTGACTATCTCTGGTGGAGCAGCATATGCTTCTATACAGTCTTGACACACTCTTCGTGGGAGTCTTTGCGCAACTACACATCTAATTGTAGAAGAGAGTAGGAAAGGCTCAATTCCCATATCCAAAAGTCTTGGAATAGCTGCAGCAGCACTATTGGTGTGAAGAGTAGAGAGAACTAAGTGTCCAGTAAGCGAGGCTTGTACAGCCAACTCTGCTGTTTCCTGATCTCTGATTTCCCCTACCATTACGATATCTGGATCCTGTCTAAGAACAGATCTCAAACCACTTGCAAAAGTAAGTCCTGCATCAGGATTAATTTGTACCTGTGTTACACCTGGGACTCTAATTTCTACAGGATTTTCCAAAGATATAATGTTTACCTTAGGATCATTAACCTTCATAAGGGAACAAGCTAATGTCCTAGTTTTACCACTACCAGTAGGACCAGTAACTAGTACGATACCATTTGTTACTTCAAGACTGTCTAAGAATATCTTATATGCATTTCCACGCAGACCAGTAGACTCTAGTGTTATTCCATCTGTTTCGGATTCCAACAATCTTAAAACTCCTTTTTCTCCAAAGATTGTAGGCATGGTAGAAACACGAAGGTCTATCTTAGAACCATTTACTTTAATAGGGAATCTTCCATCCTGTGGTAATCTCTTCTCGTCAATTTTTAAGTTTGCAAGAATCTTGATTCTTGAAATTAATGCTGGCCCCAAATCTCTTGGAAGAGTTAATCTCTCAGTCATAATTCCATTTATTCTAAATCTTACCCTCAACCTTTTTTCCATTGGTTCAATATGGATATCTGAAGCCTTGGATATAGCTGCATACTGAAGAATTGCATTCACAATTCTCGCTACTGGAGCATTACTAAGATTGTCACTGCTTAGCAGATTTGGATCCTCGCTAATTTCTGTAACAGGAACATCTACATCTTCCAAAGCCTCTGTAACTTCAGAGCTCATAACATCACCAATTCTTCTATCTAGTACTGAATTAATACTTTCTCTGGTAGTAATATTTACAATTAATTTTGTTCCTGGGGGATATTTTCTTTCAAGAGCCTGCGTAGCCTGTATATCAAAAGGATCTTCCATCGCTATCTTTACAAAATCCTTACCTCGTTCAAATGGTACCGCCCTGTACTTCTGCAAACCATCTACATTCACTTCCGCTATTGTTCCTTCGGGAATTTCCATATCTCTAAGGTCAATGTAGGGGATACCAAAGATCTCTGATTTTGCTTTTGCTAAATCTTCATCAGAAACAAGACCAAGCTCTTTTATAATTACCTCTTCAGTCTTTGGAGAACGGCTTCTTTCAACAAGGACCCTTCTGGCATCATCTTCCTTGATTAGACCTTTGGTCTCGAAATATTTTAATAGCGAACTCTTAGAATCCATTTGGCAGTTTTTTAACTAATACTATTCTTAGTTTATTCTAATCCCTTACTACAGTCAATATTTATATATATGATAGAATCAGATATGACATATCTTCTAATTAATAACAATCAAAAAGTACTAGAAAGCAATCTCGTGCTTTTGGCAAATAAATTTTTAGGAAAAGATTTTAGTAATGTAGAAGACCTTTTTTCTGTACCAGATATACATATTGTAGATGGGAGAGGAAGTAACAGTATTGGAATAGATGAAATAAAAGCCCTACAGAATGAAATGATATACAAGCCCTTCGAGAACTCTTTTCAATTAGCAATTATTTTAGATAGTCAGAAATTGACTCTTCAGGCACAAAATTCTTTCCTTAAAACACTGGAAGAGAGCAGTGACAATACAATATATATCTTGTGTGTAAACAATGAAAAAAACCTTCTCCAAACCATAATCTCTCGAGGCAAGCTCATATATGCAAAAGGTGAACTAGAAAAAGTTATAGATAACACTCCTGACATTCTTCAATTAGACCTTGTTGAACAGTTTTTACTTGTAGAAAAAGTAGCTAAAGACAAGGAAGCTTCTCTTAAATTAATTGAAGACCTTGAAAGAGTGTTTAAAAAGAAACTTGAATTTGAAATAAAAAATGGTAAGATTGAGAGCCCAAAGAGATTAAAAAATGCTCTTGATTTATTAAATGAATCTAAAGAAAAAATAGATTCAAATTGCAATAAAAAGCTTGTGTTAGAGGCATTAATTGTGTCTCTAAATACTTAACATTCTTGTCAAAAAAGGGTAAAATATAGGATACTTGTGCTTGGAAATTAAGTTACATATTCATACAACATAATGCCACAAAAGAGCGACTACGGAGCATCAAATATTCAGGTACTTAAAGGTTTAGAAGCTGTAAGAAAAAGACCAGCAATGTACATCGGT
>DAOSSC010000025.1:0-8646 GCA_035377085.1 Candidatus Dojkabacteria bacterium | reverse complement strand
TTCTGATCTCTCTATACATTCTTTCGCACTTGGATATATCTTCGCTTTTGAATCAAGATAAAAATTTGTAATCTTTTTGTCCTCTTTAATCTCATCTATGAGATGTTCCCCTACTACCTTGGTCCCATCTCCATACTCTGCTACAAGTCTGACATCGTCTAGTGTTACTGGAAATATATTGCCTCGGATATTGAACATTACCTTAAACATCTCAATTGCTTCTACTTCACTACCCATTATTTCCGTCATAGCTATCATTAAAAGGTTTCCCATTGTATGTCCTTTAATATTTTCTCCCTCTGAAAAACGGTATGTGAAAAGTTTTCGCAACATATCATTGTTTCCACTATCTGCAAGTGCAACAATGGATTTCCTAACATCACTTAGAGGTAACAGTCCAAACTCATCTCTTACAACAGCATTGCTTCCTCCATCATCCATCATTCCAACGATAACAGAGAGATTCAAATCTCTGTATTCCTTCAATCCTTCTAGTACTACAGTTGAACCTGTACCACCTCCAATAACGGTAACATTCATACGGAAAGTATACCACTTTCGTGGTATAATACAGCATTAACATTACTTAAATATCCTCATGGAGTTAAAAATAGGTTCAAAAGTTTTCTATCCATCCCACGGTGCTGCGAAAGTAATTGCAGAGAAAGAAATTGAGTTTAATGGAGAGAAAAAAAAATATTTTGAATTTGAATTCATGACCAATCCTTTAAGTATCTCAACCCCAGTAGAGAATATTGCCAGCCTAGGAATTAGAGAGGTTCTTCCAGTTGCTAAGATTAAGGATGCAATGAAGGAATTAAAGAAAAACTCTACTAAAAATCCAAAGGTTAAAGACTTTAATGTAATGCTAAACATATTCAAAGATTTAGAGAGCAGTTCAGATATCAAGGCTTCTGTTGAAATTATTCAGTATTGTAACTATGTAAAAAAGACCCGAGAGAAAGAGGGTCGTTTAATCCCAATTAGTATCGAGAAACAACTGGAAGAAGCAGTTAAAAATATTGTCGGAGAACTTGCCTTAGCAACAGACAAATCTTTAGAAGATGCTTCAAAAACTTTCTCAAAAGCCACTGGTATTACAGTAGATGTTATTAAAGATTAATAGTTAATCCTACCTGTACATTTCCAACTTTAAATTGATTCTCCGTCTTGGATATATCATCTACAAATTGTATATCTTTTACCTGTAAGGTTGTTTTTCCACACCCATCTACAACCTCTTTTAGAAGCTCACTTTCTGTGAAAAGTACCAAAGACACAGTATCGTTAATTTTTAAACCCTGCTTCTTTCGAATATCCCTGTACTTTCTTAGGAAGTCATTTAACATTCCTTCTTCCTTTAGATCATCGGAAAGAATAGTATTTATAGATACAAGTTTTTCAGCATTTCCAAAAGATTTAATACATTCTCCCTTCGGTTGTTCTTTTGCATAAAAAATACTCTTTACATTTAATTCCTCTTTTACAATTTCCATTATTTCACTGTCATCAATGCTAATATAGGCCTCAAGAAGAGGTTGTCTTAGATTCATCTTTGCATCTTCTCTTACTTTTAGACCATTAGAGCATATTTCCCTTGCTAGGTTCATTTTCTTAAGTACATCTTCGTCTATATTTTCTTTTTTAGAGTCGAAATAGTTCTCAAGATGCACAGACTCTTTCTCTCCTGAGAGGTTGAGATACATTACTTCAGATATGAAAGGCACAAATGGAGCCAGAAGTTTGCTTAATTCCAAGAGTACATAGTGAAGTGTTCCAAGAGCATTTGCATCTCCATTTTTAAATCTCACTCTTCCTCTTCGGATATACCACTGAGAGAGATCTTTGACAAAATCTTCAATTTCTCTAGATGAAGAAGCGATATTGTACCCGTCCATATATCCTATTACCTCATTTACAAGTTTGTGTAATCTTGCAATTATCCATTTATCCATTACATTGTCTACTTCAGCAATGTCAAATCTAGAATAATCAAAATTGTGCAATTTAGAATATGTAAGAAGATAGTTGAATGAATTCCAAAGTGGAAGGTAGAATCTTCTTTTTACATCATCTAATGTTGGCCACCCAAACCTCATATTTCCTCCAATAGAGGCAGTTACATAGTTCCATCTCAAAATATCGCTTCCAGCTTTATCTGCTGCTTCATCAAATTTAATATTATTCGGTTTTGTTTTACTCATTCTCTCGTTGTTCTCATCTCGAAGCTCTGCATATCCTAAAACTTCTTTGTAAGGGACTTTCCCTTCTAGTACTACACCAAATACCAACATAGAGTAAAACCACAATCTTACCTGTTCTAGCATTTCGGTTATGAAGTCTGCAGGGAACCATTTTTCCCAGTAAGCTCTGTCTTCAAGATAGTTAAGAGTTGAGAATGGTACTACTCCTGCATCCAACCAACAGTCTCCTACATCTGTTACCCTGTTCACTTCTTGTCCACAATGAGGGCATTTTATTTTAATTTCATCTATCCATGGTCTATGAATACTTTTTAGATTGTCTACTAAGGATGGATCTACTGCTAACTCTTTTAGCTCTTCAAGACTTCCAACAACATGAAGTGTGTTACACTTTGAACACTCGTAAAAAGGAAGAGCTAAACCGTAGAATCTTTTTCTACTAATCATCCAATCTCCCATACTGTCTAACCAACCATGCATTCTTTTCCCCACAAATTCTGGATTCCATTTAACTGTATCTGTTTGTTCTTTGAGTTGAGCTTTAATCTTTTGTACATTTATGAACCAGTTGTCTTCTAACCTGAAAAGACATTTAGTCTTACATCTCCAACAGTGAGGATAGCTGTGCTCATACTCTTCTGTTTTAAACAACAATCCCTTGTCCTGCAAGTATCCAATTACAATATCTGAAACATCGTGGGCATAAATACCAGTTAAATCTCCATAGCCTTCTAAAAATCTTCCAGTAGAGTCAATTGGAGATATTGCTGAAGCACCAAGTTCTTTTCCAAGTTCGTAGTCTTCCTGTCCACATCCTGGAGCTATATGTACAACCCCTGAACCACTTTTTGCATCTACAAGATCCCATTCTACTATCTTGTGCTCTACACCTTTTTGAGATTCGAAATCATACAGAGAGTCATACTTCTCTCCCATCAAATTCGCTACATCTATACTTTCTACATTATTCAATCCCAATCTCTTTGCCGCATCTGCTCCAAGATATACAGTCTTTCCATCTATGTTTGTCTTTACATATTCCAATTCTGGATTTACTGCTAAAAGTACATTTGCGCTTAAAGTCCACGGAGTAGTTGTCCATGCAAGTACATATTCATTGTCTCTGTTTGAAAGCTTGAAGAACAAATATACCGAAGTATCCGTTATCATCTGGTATCCCTCTGCTTGCTCATGCTGAGAAAGTCCAGTCTCACATCTTGGACACCATGTAGTTGCAGATTTATTTTTGTAAATTAATCCCTTCTCTTGGCATTTTTTAAGGAAATACCAGATGTAGAGATTGTTAGTTTTAGACATTGTGTAGTAGCTGTTGTCCCAATCCATGAACATACCAAGTCTTTTAGATTGTTCAATTTGCACTCCTGCGAAATGGTTTACTCTTGCAATACAGGATTCTGTGAATTTATCCATACCGTAATTTAAAATGTCTTTCTTACTGTTAAATCCCAATTCCTTTTCTACTTCTACCTCTACCCAGAGTCCCTGACAATCAAATCCATTTTGGAATCTCTGTTCATATCCCTGCATATTCTTGTATCTTTGTACTACATCTTTGTATGTTCTTCCCCATGCATGGTGTACTCCCATAGGGTTGTTTGCAGTCATTGGTCCGTCTATGAAGGAGAAGTTCTCTTTTGCTCCTTTGTTCTTTTCAACATATTTCTTTTCAATGTCTTGCTCTTTCCAAAGCTCCATGACCTTTTTCTCCATATCTACAAAGTCCATATTGTTAGAAACATTTTTTAGTTCTTCTTTTTTAGACATCTTTTTGTGTTTTTAATTTAAACAAAAACCCCTTCAGTAATATTAACAGTATATATTAATATTACCAAAGGGGCGAACATTTAGTACGCGGTACCACCCTATTTTTTACTTATTGTGTATGTATCGCATACCTACGGTAGATTCTACTTGTATATTTACTTTCTTTCTACTACTCCCCAGTGATATCTGGATCTATGTATTAGGAATATTATATCAGAAGAAAAATTTAAAAGATATGAGTGAGATACACAAAGAAGATTAATATTCCAATATGTCCCCATAGTATCCTTTGTGGTATCATTACACCATGAATTGGAATTTAAAAACTCTGTACAAATCAGAAAAAGATCCACAGATACAAAAAGACATATTACTCTCTAAGAAGGCAAATGCTTCTTTCGTAACCAAATGGAGTAAAAACAAAAAATATCTTCAAGATCCAAAGGTTTTACTACAAGCAATACAAGAATATGAAAAACTAGAAGAAACATATGGACAATGCCAAAAACCACTCTACTACCTATCATTGCGATCATATTTGAACCAAAAAGATCCAGAGATAAAGGGTATGCTAAACAAACTATCAGAAACAGCTACAAAGATGGCAAACAATATCCAATTCTTTGAGTTAAACATATCTAAAATACCAAAAGAAAAACAAAAAGAATTCCTTAATTACAAAGGTCTTAACAATTACAAGCACTACCTTGAAAAACTCTTCCTTGTTGGGAAATATCTACTGTCAGATAACGAAGAGAAAATTTTCAATCTCATGTCTAAAACATCTCACTCCAACTGGACAGATATGGTAGAGGAACTTCTAAACAAGCAGAAATTCACTGTAAAAGATGAAGATGGTAAAAACAAGGAAATCTCCTACAATGAAGTCTCCAGATATCTCAATTCTACAAACAAGAAAGTAAGAGACTATGCTTCGAACGAATTTAACAAAATAAACAGTAAATATGCAGAGATAGCAGAGTTTGAAATCAATTCTATTTTAGAAGCAAAGAAAGTCTCCGACGATTACAGAAAAATTCCTCGTCCAGATTTAACGAGACATATTGCAGATGATATAGATAGCGAGACAGTAGATACATTGGTAAAGGTAGTAACAGATAATTTCAACATATCTCAACAGTACTACAAGAAAAAAGCAAAATTACTTGGCCTTCAGAAATTGGGATACCATGAGAGAAATATCCCCCTTAAAGGTATAGATATACCCTACCCTTACAAGAAAGGAATGGCACTTGTTAAGGAAACTTTTTCCTCACTTGACTCTAAATTTGAAGAAATTCTTAATTCTTTTGAAAAAGAGAATATTTACGATGTATATCCAAAAGAAAGTAAAAGTGGTGGAGCATTTTGTATCTCTGTTGGTAGATCCCTTCCTACATATATACTTTTAAACTATACGGACAGATTGAACGATGTTCTTACCATAGCCCACGAGAGTGGTCATGGGATACATTCAATTCTCTCTAAAAAACAGACTGAACTAAACAGTGGACACCCAATATCCCTTGCAGAGGTAGCAAGTACATTTTTTGAAGATTTTGTATTAGAAAAAATTCTAGAGAAGACCAATGACAAAGAAGTTTTATTGGGAATCTTGGATAACAAGTTAAATGGAGACATCTCTAGCATATTTAGACAAATTGCTTTTTACAATTTTGAGAAAGAGTTGCATGCCACATACAGAGAGAAAGGATTTGTACCAAAAGAAGAAATCTCAGAGATGTTTTGTAAGCATATGACTGCATATCTTGGAGATAGTGTAGAACAGGATGAGAGTATGAGGAACGGATGGATATATGTTAGTCATTTTAGAAGTTTCTTCTATGTATATTCATATGCTAGTGGTTTGTTAATTTCCAAAGCGCTACAGAAAATGGTAAAGGATAATCCCAAGAATATATCCTATGTGAAGGCTTTTCTTGAATCTGGAAGTAGTAAATCTCCAAGGGTATTGTTTAAAGAAATGGGTATAGATATTTCTAAGGAAGAGATTTGGAAAAAAGGGATAAAGGAGATAAAATATCTATTAGATAAATTAGATGAGATATAACTATGAATCGAGATAATTGGTGGGAAGGCGGATCACAAGATAGAACAGACCAAACATTAGAGCAATATTCACAAGATGTTCAAGAGTATCTTGAAACAGAAGGTATTAAAGGATACCTACTTGGTGACCCAACAATCTGTGGGTATACAACAATGCAGGTATGTGTTTTAGATCCACAAGAAGATATTTATAATAATGTTTTACTATTCGCTACACAAATAACTAAATTTAATGATCCAGAGTTTAAACTTCAACCATTAAAGAAAGATAGTTATAATTATATTTACGATAATTTCCACAAGGATTATCAGCTTGAATTACAATCTGAGGGAGTAGATAACAAAATACAATCTTTTCAAGGAAGATTCGATAGAAAAGCTAAAATTACAGAGATGCGTGAAATATAAATTGCCGGACCTAGATTCGAACTAGAATTAACGGTTCCAGAGACCGTCGTCCTACCATTAGACGATCCGGCACTAATGGATAATTATATCACCTTACCCAGATATTTCTCCAACCTTTCTCTCACTTTGTCTTCTCCCAAAATAGATATTACTTGGTATAAATCAGGAGATTTTGTTTTTTTAGTTATAGCTACTCTAAGTACCATAGCTATCTCTCCTGTCTTCGCACCCATTTCTTCAGCTAGCTTCTTTACTCCCTCAAACCATGTTTCAACGCTATTTGGAATTTCAAATACCTTAAGATATTTTTCCAATATTTCTTTCTGTTTAGTACTCTCTATTATCCCGGATATATCCTCATATTCAATATTCTCAAACATAGTATCAAAAAAGATTGTTAACTGCTCTTTAATATCAGAATATTTAACAATATCCTTTCTTACCTTCGGCCCCTCTCTTTCAATACCAAATATCTTTATACAGTAATCTTTGTTTTCTTTGAGAATATCTGCAACCTCTTTGTCATACTCCTCTACCCAAGTTAGAGCCTGGTCATATACCTGCTCTGCTGAAAGAGATGCTATGTAGTTTTTACACATGTCATCTAGTTTGACAATGTCAAAAAGCGATCCTGCTTTATTAAATTTATCCAACCTTAAAGCAAATTCTTCAGGAGATTTTCCTGGGTGTTGAATTTTCCAATCATAGAAATTGGAATTAGCAATATTTAATAGATATTCTTTAACACCTTCTTTTGGATATCCTTTACTAATGTAGTACTGAACATCTGCTTCTGGATCTTTCCTTTTGCTTAATTTTCTCTTACTACCATTTTCTGTTTTCATCAAAGGAGAAAAATGTGCATAGGGAATCTGTTTAAAACCAAGTTTTTGAAAAAGTTCAACATGTAAAGGAACAGATGAGAACCATTCATCTCCTCTTGTAACTAGAGTTATACCCATAAGGATATCATCTATTGGATGAGCAAAATGGTATGTAGGAAACCCATCTGACTTTAGAAGTACAGCATCCATATCGTTTTCTCGCAATGTAACATATCCCTTGATTAAATCCATCATGTTAAAAGATTTTTCAATATCTCCTGTAGAGTAAAGTCTAATTACAAATTTCTCGTCCTTTTCTAACATTGCTTTTACATCTTCTAGGCTTCTGTCTCTCCAAATTGCCCACTTACCGTAGCATCCTGTTCTTAATTTCTTTTCTTCTTGCTCTTTTCTAATATTCTCAAGTTCTCGTTCCGTCATAAAACATGGGTATGCATATCCTTTAGAAACTAAATCTTTTGCAAAGACTTTATAGATATCTAACCTTTTACTTTGAATGTATGGCCCGTATTTACCTTTTGATTGATTATCACCAATCATACCTTCATCAAAATCAATCCCAAAATTTCTAAGTCCCTCTACAATAGTCATTACACCATTTTCTACTTCTCTATTTTTATCTGTATCCTCTATTCTTAGAATTGAAACACCTTTTGTTTGTTTTGCTATTATCGTATTAATCATTCCCATATATACCGTACCTATATGTAAAAATCCTGTAGGGCTAGGAGCAAATCTAAGTACCATTGCACCATCTGGTAATTCTCTTTTTGGATATTTACCAAACATACTTTGAGGTGTTTCAACTACATCAGGGAAAAGCAATTGTGAAAGTATGACATTATCCTCTGTTGTTCTCATAGTATAATTGGTAATATTAATATTGATTGAATATATAACTACTGTTAAGATTATATCATGACATTAACAGAAGCAGCATTCTGGACAAAAAGATTTGGTGTTGTAGCTGGGGGAGCCTTAGTCATTTTCCTTGTTGTAGTATTAATAATAACCATGGTAGATAGAGAGAAGAATATGCCTCCAGCATATTTAACTGCAAACTTTGCATGTACAGAGACCAAAGAGGAATTTCTAGAGCATAAGCTTTCCATCCCTACTTTGAAATTGGCAGATGGCTCAGAGATGTTGTTTGAGATAAAGACAGAAAGTGGAAAGATAGATTCACTCCCAAGAATTATTAATGTTTACAAATTTAGCAATCCTACACAGTCCTTAAGTTCACAGGCAGATTCCAAGATATTGGCCAAAAAGCTTGGTTTTAATCCAGATGCAGTAATTCGAAGAGGTACAGAGAGCTATGTTTGGGTAGATAG
>DAOSSC010000024.1:0-9037 GCA_035377085.1 Candidatus Dojkabacteria bacterium | reverse complement strand
TCTAATGAAACAATATCCTGACTTCTTGTGGCAATTAAATATTTTGTTCTTCTAAGCGCTGATGAAAGAGATTTCACATCTAAGAATATTTCTAATGGTCCAACGAACGAATATTTGTATGATTCTGTAATCCTTTGGTTTACTGTTTGTTCTAATATGTTAGTTTCTTGTCTTAAGATAGAGATATAGTCTTCTTTTTCAAGGATATCTTTTTCAAGGAGTTTTATCTCAACATCATTTGCAGCTATTTCAACCTCTAGGGATTTTATGACCTTTTCTGTTTGTTCTATTTGATTGGTCATATATGTTATCTTTTCTTGAAGAGAGAGCTGTTGATATTCTTCGTTTCCCAACTGTCTCTGTATACTTCCCTGTTGTTTTATCAGTTTCTCCTCTTGATCTCTTAGATAATCAAGGCATTCGATAGAGTCGGGGTTTATCCCAGCAGGACAAGATACAGCATAAACCTCAGATACAGGTATAATTGGTTTAGATAACAACACAAAAGAAAGTGTCACAAAAAGTAGTATTCCAAGTATTTTTACAATTCTTTTTTTATTCATTACTGTAAATACTTCTTAACTGCACTTATACTACTAATCATACCAATTAGACCACCAAACACTAAGTGTATTACATAGTATATTGGTACGAAAGTAATATTTACAGATTTAAGAAACTCCAAATTAAAATCTATCAAAGTTTGGTTTAGCCAATACGAAAAATCTGTACCTTGTGTATACATAACTACAATATACCAAGGAACGATTATTAATGTAGCTGCAAGTAAACCCCCAATCATACCGTAAAAAGTACCCTCAATTACGAAGGGAGTCTTTATGAAATCATCTGTACTACCAACTAAATTCATAATCTGAATCTCTTCCTTATGTGCATTAATATTGAAACCAATTGTAATTCTAATTAAGGAGAAAGTGATGATTAAGAGAGCAGAAATTAACAGAACAGCACCTATGTTTATTATATTTGAAAGAGTTCTCAAATTATCAACGACATCTTTAAAATACATAACCTCATCTATATTTGGATTAGTTTGTTTCTCAACATTGATTGTTTCTATAACCGTAAGAAGATCTTCAACAGATTTAGCCCTAATCTCTAAACTAGATGGTAGTGAATCTGCAGTAACAGTAGATATCAAATCTGGATTATCTGCAAAATCTTCTTGGTATATTTTTAATGCCTCCTCTTGGGATACATATTGAATATCTTCTACAATATTAGGATCAAAAAGTTTATCCCTCAAAGTAAGAATATCTGACTCAGCTGTTTCTTTCTTGAAGAAAATGATTACTTGAGCTTTTTGTTCGTAGTAATCTACTGCCTTTCTTCCAATAATTGCCGCACTTATGAAGAAGGAAGATATTGTTAAGACTATGGTAGCTACAAATATTGTAGAAAGAGAAAGCCATTTATTTCTCTTAACATTCTTTTTTGCAGAATCTATTATTTTACTTGTCTTTACCATTTTACTTCTCCTTTTTATTTAAATATTTTTCAAGGTATTTCTCTAGAGAATCTTTTTGTTCTTTAGAGAATTTCAAATTATCTAAATCTGAATCTGTAAGATTGAGAACCATTTCTATGTTATCAATTTTTGCTTTAGACAATATCTCTAGAATATCTTTATCTAATTCTTTTAGATTCTCATCTTTAATTTCTACACTTTCCTCTTTCTTAATTTCAACAGTTTCTTTCTTCGGAGCTTTATGATGATCATAATCGCCCTGACTATCTCCAATTATTTTGCCTTTGTCTATTCTAATGACTCTAGTCTTCATATCGTTCACAATATCTCTGTCATGTGTGATTACCATTACTGTTGTGCCAGATTTGTTAATCTTGCGAAGTATATCTAAAACTTGGAAAGCATTGTCTGGATCTAGGTTTCCTGTTGGCTCATCTGCAACGAATAACTCCGGATTGTTTGCTAATGCCCTAGCTATCGCTCCTCTTTGTTGCTCTCCACCAGAGAGTTGAGCTGGGAACAGGTTTCTTCTATCCTGAAGTCCAACAGTCTCTAAGAGATATTCTGTAGTTTCTTTAATCTCTTTTTCTTCTTTACCAAGAATCTCCAAGGCAAACTCTATATTTTCTAGAAGTGTCTTGTTACTTAAAAGTTTGATGTCTTGAAAAACTACTCCCAATCTCTGTCTGTAATTTGGGAGCAGGCGGGAGGGAAGTTTGGGCACTTCAATCTTGTCAAAAAAGATACTCCCTGATGTAGGTATCTCTTCGCGAATGAGCAGTCTTAGAAGTGTTGTTTTTCCTGCTCCAGAGGGACCTACCATGAAAAGAAATTCTCCAGTATCTACCTTGAAATTTACATCATCAAGAGCAACTATATGTTCGTTGTATTTTTTTGTAACTTTGTCAAAAAGTAACATGAGCAGAATTAGACAGTTTAATTGTATAGGATACCATATATCTTACTTTAATTTGGTTTGAGCTTCAATAAATTTATCAAGATTACCATCTAAGACATACTCTGGATCCGAGGACTCCACATTTGTACGTAAATCTCTTACTAATTTATATGGGTATAATATGTAATTTCTGATCTGATTTCCCCATCCAGCTATTTTGTAATCTCCTTTTATTTGAGATATTTCATCTACTCTTTCTTCCTGTTTAATCTTCCATAACTTAGCTTTGAGTATTTTCATTGCATTCTGTCTGTTTTGTGCTTGGCTTCTTTCATTGGAAGAGTGGATTGTAATACCAGTTGGAACATGTGTAATTATGACTGCTGATGAAGTCTTGTTTACATTTTGGCCTCCTGGTCCTCCTGAAAGTACTGCTTTAAATTCTAAATCTTTTTCCGGTATATCAATCTCTTTGTCTAATTCTTCCATCATCGGCAATACCTCTACACCAGCGAAGGTAGTTTGTCTAAGGCCTTGTGCATTAAATGGAGATATTCTAACGAGTCTGTGTACTCCAGATTCTTTTTTGAGCATTCCATATGCATATTTACCAGATATTGAGATTGTAACTGTAGATATCCCTGCTTCATTTCCTTTCACCATGTTTAATACCTCATATTTCCAACCCTGCTTGTCGCAGTACATTGTGTACATTCTAAAAAGAATTTGGGCCCAATCGTCAGCTTCAGTTCCTCCCTGTCCTGCATGTATTGAAAGTATGCAATCTGCGCTGTCATATTTTCCAGAGAGAAATTTCATCATAGAGAATTTATCTAGTCTTTCTCTGAGAGATTCGTACTCTTTAATGAGATCATTCTGTTCTGTTTCCTTTGTAGTAGAGTCAAAAATTTCTACAAGAGAATTAATATCTCCTTTAAGAGAGTCAATACTGTTAATTTCTTCTTGCAAGGCTCCAATTTCTCTCATAACTTCCTTTGCGTGTACAGAATCTTCCCAGAAATTTTCTTTCAATGTTTCGTTCTGAAGATTGAGAAGTCTTTCTCTTTTCTTTTCTAGATCTAGATTTTTTACTATATCTATGAGATCAGTACTTAATTTTTGTATATCTTTTTTGCGTAAATCAACCATTAAGGTATATTATAGTTAAGGTCTCAAATTATTACTACTGCCAAATGAACATATTTAAAAAACAATTCAAGAACGGAGAGGATCCTCAAAGAGTTTTGGATGTTAGAAAGTTTGTAACTTTAATTATCATGGATGGATTTGGTATACATCCAGATCCAGAGGGGAATGCTGTACTAGCTGCAAAAACCCCATTTCTAGATACTGTATGGACCTATGGAAGGTCTACATTGATACATGCTTCTGGAACACATGTAGGGCTTCCATCTGAAGAAGCTGGAAATTCTGAGGTTGGACATTTGAATATTGGAGCGGGGCAAGTGGTATACCAAACACTTCCAAGGATTAATGATGCAATATCTGCAAAAGAGCTGGATACCAATCCCGTAATTAAGGAAATGATAGATCTTGTTCACAAGAGAGGAACTAAATTACATCTAACAGGAGTTCTTAGTGCTGCTGGTGTTCATGGACACATTAAGCATCTTTTCTCTCTCTTGGAGGTATGTAAAGCCTATGGTATTGATCCATATATTCATATCATGCTCGATGGTCGAGATACAGGACAGAAAGATGGATATCTGTATGTTAGTAAACTAGTGGAGAAGATAGATGAACTAGGAGTTGGGAAAATTGCGAGTATAATGGGAAGATTTTATGGCATGGACAGAGATAGTAGGTGGGAAAGGACCAAATTGGCATATGAGTGCATGGTTGGTATAGCTGACGAAACATTTGTAGATCCAAGAGAGATTGTGCAGAAATCATATACACTAGGAGAAGATGACGAGCATTTTAAACCAAGAGTGTGTGTAGATGCACAGGGGCTTCCAGTTGGAGTAGTAAAGGAGGGAGATGCTGTACTTTTTTGGAACTTTAGAGAGGACAGATCTAGACAACTAACAAAGGTTTTTGTTCAGAAGGATTTTACACACTTCAGTAGAAGAAACTATCCCAATGATATCTATTTCGCAACAATGACAGGTTATGAGGAAGGATTGACTGCTAATGTAGTATTTCCACCCCTGCCAGTTAAGAAATCACTTGCAGAATATTTGTCAGAAAATGGTAAGAAGCAGATACATATATCTGAGACTGAGAAATACATGCATGTGACATACTTCTTTAATGGTGGTATAGAAGCTCCACATGAGGGAGAAGACTTCTTTAATATCCCTTCTCCTAAAGTAGATAATTATGCTCAAGTGCCAGAAATGAGTGCACTGTTAATTAGAGATGAGGCAGTAAGAAGAATTAAGGATATAGCAACAAATGATTACAGTTTTATCCTCATGAATTTCGCAAATCCAGATATGGTTGGGCATACCGGAGATTTTAATGCAGCAGTTAAAAGCAATGAAATTGTAGATGAATGTGTTCGTGATGTTACCAAAGAAACCTTGGCAATGGGAGGTGCAGTAGTAATTACTGCAGATCATGGAAATTGTGAGACCATGATAAACAGGGTTACCAAAGAGATAGATATTGCTCATACAAACAATCCAGTTCCATTAATTCTACTCAATGATATGGAAGAGGTTTATCCTAAGGCAGGTATCCCAATTAGAAAGATAGGGACTGGGCCAAATGCAAGACAGACTGGTTTGCTAGCAGATATTGCCCCTACATGTCTGGGACTAATTGGCATGGAGACACCTGCGAATATGACTGGTGTAGATTTGAGAGCTGTATTATAGAAAAAGCAAAATAACTGTTCCCAATATTATTCTATAAATTCCAAATACGGTTAACCATTTTTCTCTTTTTACTTTCTTAAGTATTACAAGAGAGACATATCCAACAACAAAAGGAACAATAATTACTATGCCAATCTTGAGCAAAACAGCAGGAAGTAATTCAATTTGGTAAGTTGGTTCAATAGTAAGGGCTTTCCATATCTCCCAGAGGGAAGAGCCAAGAAGGATAGGGATTCCTAAAATTAAACTGTATTCGAAAGCTCTGTACTTATCTATTCCCAAAGTTATACCTGTTAAAGTTGCAATCCCAGATCTAGATGTCCCTGGTACCAACGCGATTATCTGAGATATTCCAATAATTAATGCTTTTTTCCATGGGATATCTTCTATTTTTTTGTATCTTCTTGGTATTTTTATATAATCCGCAATTATCATAAGTATTCCCCAGAATATTAATGAAGCAGCGATAATCCATGTAAATCTTAGTATCTGTTCTACTTTGCTCTCATACAATACTCCAATCACTGCGGCTGGAATAATTGAAATTAGAATTTTAAGGTAGAAAACGAGTTTCTTTTTGGTAAAAAGATTTGAGAAAAGTCTTTTTCTAAAAAAAACAATAATTGCAAAGCTTGTTCCTATGTGTAGTGTAGTAAGTAGGAGTGTAGATACTTCCATTTCTATTAATCTTCCAAAAAGTATAAGATGTCCACTACTAGATATCGGAAGTAATTCAGATATTCCTTGTACTACTGCCAAGAAAAATATTTTTAGATTTTCCATACCACCATATATTATGGTAATATTTTAACTATGACAACCAATAGAATATTCAAATTATTAATAATTCTTTTTTCATTAATGTTTTTGCCTGTTAAAAGTATTTTTGCTTCTGAGCCGAATTTCTCATTTTATCCAAACGGTGGAAATGTGGTAAACAAAGATGAAGGATTTTTAGTAGATGTCCTTATAGATAGTGGGGGAGAAGAGCTTACATCTGCGAGATTTGTAATAACTTTCGATCCAGCATATCTAAAATTAGAAAAAGCAGAGAGAAACAATCTACTGTTTGAACAGTGGCCAGACGATGAGAGTACCATAGATAACGAAAATGGTGTAGTCATGCTTACTGGATTCACACAATCTGGTAGTGGTACTTTGTATAAAACAGGAACTAAACCAGATGTTATGGCAAGGTTAGCATTTAAGATTGTAAAGCCAGGTAATACAGTATTGGATTGGGAATTTGACAATGGGGATAATCTTTTCCAGAGTGTGATGCTAAAAGATGGTAGCCCTCCAACAAATATTCTCAGAGTCAAGCCAGATTCAGCGATATTTAAGATTGGAGCAAAACAGTACACTCCGATTAATACTGCCATTCCCTTTGACAAAGCAATTTTAGTAAGTGGTGTAATCTTAATTGCCTTTGGTGGTTTAATGGTATTTGCCAAACCTAGAAATTTCACAAAGGGTAAGGGGACTATCATTGTATATGAAAAATAGAGTAGCTTTCGTCACAGAGTCGCTTTTCAGCATGGGTGGTGCGAATAGGGTGTTGGAGAAATTCCTAGATATATACCCTCAAGCAGATATATATGCTTTGTTTGGAAGTAAGGAAGATATTTCGAAAAAGATAAATAGATCAAATATACATTTTTCCTTTTTAAGTAAACTTCCCTTTATTAAAAAGATTTACAGATATACATATCCTTTGTGGTCATTTGCCATAGAGCAATTTGACTTTTCCAACTATGATTTAGTAATTTCCTCTAGTTCAAGTGTAGCTCACGGAGTAATTACTCCGGTTTACTGCAAGCATATCTGCTATCTTCACTCCCCTATGAGATATGCTTGGGATATGAAGGATATATATACCAAAAGGGTTGGGGAGAAATATGGAATATTCAAATTCATTTGGATTATGCTCTTAAACAAAATGAGGGTATGGGATACATCAGCATGCAACAGACCAGATATAATAATTACAAACTCTAATTTTACAAAAGATCGTGCACAGAAGTACTGGGGAAGAAAAATAGACCATGTAATATATCCTCCTGTAGATGAATATGTTGGAAAGATATACGAAAACAGGGAGAGCTATTTTGTTTCTGGTGCTCCTTTCGAGCCAAATAAGGGTGGGGATTTTCTTTTAGAGTGTGCAAGTAAATTAGGTTTTGAGCTTAAAATTGTAGGTACTGGAAGTATGAAGGGAAAGTTGAAAAGAAAATATCGAAGATACAAGAATATACAATTTTTAGGAAAGATATCTGACAAAGAGAAGTGGGAATTACTTTCTAAAGCCTCTGGATATATTCAGTGTGGAATTGAGGATTTTGGTATTTTCCCAATTGAAGCTATGCTGTGTGGTACTCCTGTTCTTGCTTACAAGGGTGGGGGTATTGTGGAGAGTTTAAGTGAAGGTTCTACTGGTTTGTTTTTTAGTACTTTGGATGTAGCAGAATTTGAGAAAGTGTTTGAAAGATTTGAAAGAGAGAAGTGGAGTCACAAAAAGATAGTGGAATATGTAAAGGGATTTGCTAAGAATGATTTTAAAGAAAAGGTGTTAAGGATAGCAAATAATTGAAAATTTCTTATTTACTTGTTATTATCTTGTAAATGCCGAGATAGCTCAGCTGGTAGAGCATTTGTCTGAAGAACAAAGGGTCCCCAGTTCGAACCTGGGTCTCGGCACCATGCGAGAGTAGTTCAGTTGGCTAGAACGACACATTGCCAATGTGTAGGTCGCGGGTTCGAACCCCGTCTCTCGCTCCATTAGATTTTCCACTTTCCATTGATTTGAAGTTAAGATAAACTAAATGTATGGAAATCCCAAAACAGCCTACTAACCATATATTAGATAAAGTATCTAGATTTAAACCAGTTGCATTTATTAGGAAGAACCTCTTCGTAACCATAGTAATACTCTTAATTATAGTTACAAATTTAGTAGGTATCTGGAATATTAAAAAGTATGGAATATATGACATCTCTGGTGCTGAAATACCGCCAAATATCCTTAACGACATATCAAAATACATAGAAGAGAATAGTGTCGGGGAGAACTTCTTTTTACTCTCTCCCAGTGAATTAAATAATCAACTAGTATCTAATATCTCCTACATTAAAAATGTAGATGTTAAAAAATCTCTTCCAAATAAACTAGAAATCTTTGTTGAAATATATCAACCGGAATTACTCTCTGTTTTAAATGGGGGTCAATGCTATGTACTCTCTACTGAAGGGATTATGCTTGAGCGAGTATGCGAGGGGGAAACTAGAGACTGTTGTATGGGTTATATTGAAACAAACAAATTATATCTTCTTACATCATCCTCTGTAGATATATCTAAATTAGAAAACGGTAAAGAAAAATTATTGGTTATGGAAAGTATCTCTAAAGTTACCAAAGTAACTAAATCACTAGGTTACAATATTAAGAGCGTTACTCTGAGTGGAGATATTTTAGAACTGCAGACAATAGATGGCAAGATACTGCGATTTTCTATAGGTGAAGATTTAGATACACAACTTGAAAGATTAGTAATAGTTGCAGGGAAAATCAAAAGTGATAAGATTATGCTTAAGTCATTGGATGTTAGATTTGAAAGACCAGTGATTAAGAATTGATAAAGTTCTTGCGTATATATATAATTTTGATTATATTATTATAGAGAACTTGTTTAGTGTTGTTCTTTCAATATAATAATTTGATGTAAAATTACTGCCTTAAAGATTATGGCACGAAAAATAATAACAGCTATAGATGTAGGTTCCTCAAAGATTACAACAGTAATATCCTCT
>DAOSSC010000023.1:0-9662 GCA_035377085.1 Candidatus Dojkabacteria bacterium | reverse complement strand
GTTAACACCTATCTCTATTTCAATAGATTGGCTATTTTCTTTCTTAACTGGAGGATTACACAGGATATGTATGATAAAAAAGCAATGGCACTAAAAGATGAACAGGAAGCTTTACAGCAGAAGAAGAACAGATATTTTGATGCTAGTATTAACTACGGAAAGGTTGTTACAGATTTAGTTTCTATAACATCTAGAGCTTGGGAAATATTTGAAAGTTCTAAAATTGATAGAAAACGACAGCTACTTGGTATGCTAACCTCGAACCTTGAAGTAGATGATAAAAACCTGTATGTAGTAATGAAAAGTCCGTTTAATCTGATATACGAATTGAACAAAACTAAAGAATGGGGTGGAAGATGGGATTTGAACCCACAACCCTCGGTTCCACAAACCGATGCTCTAACCAATTGAGCTACATCCACCATAACGATACCCATTATACTACAGTTATACCTTTACAGGAAAGAAATCTCCCCTTCTCTTCTCACACCTATCCCCTACATTCCATGAATTATAGTAGCCCTCATCCCTTGTTGAAAACTTCTTCTTCTTACCCTCATCTGTTCTAAAAACAATATGGTAGGAACCAGATCTATCCTCATCTCCAGACACATAATTCTTTTTCTCACATATACCCTTCCATGACTCATTCTTCTTTTTAGTAACCCACCAACCCATAATTACAACTATGACAACTACTAAAATAATACTGTAAACATACTCTGGCATACTTTGTAATGTTTAAATTTATTTAATAACTAACAAAACTACACTCACAAACCCTACTCTTTACCTCTACACCCTCCTTCAAACCATTAGATATTACCTCCTTACCCTTCTCATCTAAATAAAGGAAAGGACACTCATACCTACTATCTAAACTATTATCTATACCAAATTCAAACATATTACCATCTACATATCCTAATATATTCCCTAGCGTCATATAATCCCCTACAGACACCTTAATATTTGTAAGTGGAGAGAAATATATTAAAACATTATCCCTACTCCTAAGATACACCACATCGTTCTCTACGCTCTCTACTGTACCATCCACAGGTGCCATAATCTGAGCCCTCTCCTTTGTCTCTATTACTATCCCATGACTTTTATTCTCACAAAAAGGTGTTATCCCCTTCTCTATATATCTCATATCTAATCTTTCTACAGGCAGTGCCATTTCCAAATTTAAACTATTATTACTAGCATCTAACCTAGGAAGAAAGTAAAAAGTAAATAGTAAAGCACCAGCTATTATTACCCCAAACAGTGCAAACAGTATTGTAGTATTTCTCATACTATTTTAAATCATCTAAAAGTAATCCCTCAATATTTACACGATCATTGGTAAGTGTAATACTCTTGAAATCAAAAGAGGATAAATTCTCGAGAATAACTCCTTCTAACCAATCCTCCTCTGTTTTAGCTATCTTCTCCTGTACCCAATCTGGTAATCTCAAAAGCCCAACCTTTATCTCCTGAATATCTAATTGGAAATTCTCCTTAGTAAACTCCTTTGTATTCGCAGATACATACAGTGGGAGATTAAAAGGTTTACCCTCGGAAAATTCAAATTTAGCTAAAGTAGAAATCTCTACATTATCCTGATTGAACTTAATCTGAGTATTGGAAAATGTGGGACTAACTGACTGTTGATTTAACATAGCAGTAACCTGAGCACTAGAAAAACTTACATCTACTCCATCCTTTATATCCATGTAGTTCTCTGGTGTTATCTTTACAATCTTTGCTAAATCTATTACATCTTCCTCTGTATATTTTACATTTAGGTCAACCTGTATTTTTAAATCTTCACTAATCTTTCTGTATCCAATATATGCTCCAGCTATTAGCAGTAAAAAAATCCCAAGAAACACTAGGAAAGCGACTAAACACCCATTAGCTTTCTTTTTTGGTTTGACCTCTGTAGTAGTCTCTACTATTGGAGTCTCTTCAACGGGCAATTTGGTATCTTCCATATATATTCGGTAAGGTTATTCAATATTGTATACCAAATTATTTTACAGTAACAGATTTTGCTAAATTCCTTGGTTTATCTATGTTATTGCCTAACTCCAAAGAGAGGAAATATGATACAAGTTGAAAAGCAATCACATTAGATAATCCTGAAAGACCATTTACCTGAGGTGTAGCTATGAAAAAGTCGAAAAGATTACTGTTAAATTTTTTATCTCCTACCCCTATGGTCAACGCTCCTCTTGCTTTTACCTGCTCCATACTTGAGATCATATCTTTACTATCTTGGTCATCTGAGATTATTCCAAATACAGGTGTTCCCTTCTCAACAAGGGCTATGACTCCATGTTTTAGTTCTCCAGCCATAAACCCTTCTATATGTTTGTAGGAGATCTCTTTTATCTTTAGCGCACCCTCTAAAGATATATTTGCATTACTTCCTTTACCTAGAACAAATAGATGTTCACTGTCCTTAATCTTTTTAACAATTTTCTTAATATCCTTGTAGGTATCTTCCTGAAGAAATTTGCCTAATTTTACTGAAAGATTTGCAACATCCTTCTGTGCTTGGTCATACTCATTAGAGATTGTTTTAGCGAGAAGATATCCCCAACTACACTGTGCAGTAAAGACTTTGGTAGAAGCTACACATATCTCTGGACCAGCATTGGTAAAATACTGGTGATTGGACATTCTAGATATTGTAGTACCTAGCATATTTACAATACTTGCTATTTTACATTTTTTAACTTTTGCTATCTCTAGTACTTCTATTGTATCTGCAGTTTCTCCACTTTGAGATACAGCAATTACCAAGTCTTTACTTGAAAGAATATTTACATATGATTTAAATTCATAACTTTTTACATCCTGTGCATCTACACCAGAGATATTCCTTAAAAAATATGCTATCTGTCCTGCAGCAAAACCAGCAGTACCTGCTCCTACTACATACACCCTGTGAGCCTTCTTAATGTCTTCTATAATTGGTTTTAGCTCTTTCTTAGAATATTGTGTGGCATTAATGATTGTATTCTGTTGTTCTACAATTTCTTTGAGCATGTAATGGGCATACTTGCCTTTGTTAATATCTACATATTTGTTTTTAAGGATATGTGTTTTTATATCTTTCTTCTTTTTAGAAAGGATGTTTGTTATTTCAATTTTTCCATTGGATATATGTATAAAGTCATAGTCATCTAGCAGGATGACTTTATTAGTATATGGGGAGAAGGAGAGAGCATCTGAGGCTAGGAATATGCCATCATTTGATTTGCCTATGACAAGCGGAGAGCCATTTCTAATGGCATAGATATCGTTGTCCTTTGTAAGTATAACGATAGTATTTCTACCCTTAAGCAACCGAAAAGCTTTGGTAATACAAGCTTTAAAAGGTTTTTTAATCTTCTGTTCATTCTCTATGAGCTTTACGATTACCTCGGTATCCGTCTGTGTTTTAAAGGTATATCCCTTCTGTTTTAGGGATTTTTTAAGTTCAGAATAATTCTCTACAATACCATTTTGAACAAGAGTGAAGAATTTGTTTTCACTGCTGTGTGGATGTGCATTGTTTGTAGTTACTCCTCCATGTGTTGCCCATCTTGTGTGTCCTATGGCTGTTTTTACTAGGGGCAGTTTCGCTAACTCCTCTCTGTCTGTTATTTCTCCTACTGTCTTAAATACCTGGATATTTTGTTTGTCATTAACAGCAATTCCCCAGGAATCATATCCTCTGTACTCTAATCTTTTTAATCCTTGAAATACCAAATCATTGGCAATTTGTTTGCCAGTGTATCCAAATACCCCACACATAAGCGTAGTGTTAACAATTTATTGTTTATGTGGGTATTAATGATTAATCTTTTGTTTAATTGTGATTAATCTTGAGGTTCATAATGGAACCTAGGAGTACCCGCTGATTTTTCGAATTACTCCTTCCTCGTAGCAATATATGCCCAGTCGCTTTTAAATTATGTACCCATATATATGTTACATGAATATGTCATATGGTCAAGGGAGAAGTTCTCTGGTAGCATTTGGTATGTTAAAAGAACAGATTCAAACAGAGCTAAAGAGTATATCCAAAAAGGAAAAAGCTGAGATATCCAAGAGATTTTTCAAAGCTGGAAAAGGAGAATACGGGGAGGGAGATATTTTTGTGGGCATAACAGTTCCAGAGATTAGAGATATATGTAAAAAATATTTTAAAGAAATGACTTTGGAAGATGTTGAATATTTTATTCAACACAAAATTCATGAATACAGATTGTTTGGGCTAATAACATTGACATATATGTGGAAAATGGCAGATGAAATCGAAAGAAAAGACATTTTTAATCTGTATGTTAAAAATTTGAAATACGTAAATAACTGGGATTTAGTAGATCTTTCTGCTCCAAATATTGTTGGAGAGTATCTTAAAGAGAAAGACAGGACTATTCTTTATGATTTTGCCAAGAGTAACAATCTGTGGAAGCAAAGAGTAGCTATTATTTCGACATTTTCATTCATAAGGGACAAAGATTTTGTAGATACTCTAAAAATTTCCAAAATGCTACTTCATCATAATAATGATTTAATCCACAAGGCAGTTGGATGGATGTTAAGAGAGGTTGGTAAAAGAGATCAAATTGTAGAGGAAGAGTTCTTAAGAAAATATTACAAGGAGATGCCTAGAACTATGTTAAGGTATTCAATTGAAAAGTTTGATGAAGATAAAAGGCAGAAATATCTTAAAGGTTTGGTTTAAATTTTCTAAAAAGCAATGTAATGAAGGTAGATCCAAGGATAGCGGTTATGAACTGTATCATGCCCATTGCTTGTAGGAATGCTTCTGGCATATTTGTTAGTTTCATTAAAAGGAGAACTGCACAGTAAAGTATTAAGGCTTTAATGCTTGCAGAGATCAATATATTTACATATGGAAATTTAATTTTACTGTAGAGATATACCAAAGCAAAGTTAGATACTACGATGAAAGGAATTAAATACAGAAGAAAGATTGTAGAAGAACCGAAGAGTAATCCTTGGGTATATGAGAAAATAGAAGGAATTAGAAGTAAGGGAGTGGTTTTTTTTAATCCAAATTGTGTTACAGAGAATATAAAAAGTGCATTTATTAATGTTCCTAGTAGTATTTGTGGATTAGGTATAAGAAGAGGTAGAAGAATCGCTAGGGAGTATGTAATTAGTAGTTGGATTTTCTCTGATTTTAATATTTCAAGTTGTTTGTTTAGTAGAATCATACTTTAGTCTATTTCAATGTATTTATGAACTCAAGCCCTATAGCTTATTAACTTTACCTATACAATTCTATCTGTAGTATATTTAAATATGGAATTTCAATCCACTTCGAGATATTTATGTTTACTTGCACCTTCTTTTGTTTCTGAATTTGAATATCCAGAGGTGATATACAGATTAAGAATGCTTGGTTTTGATAAGGTCTTAGAATTGACTTTTGGAGCTAAGATGGTTAATCATGCTTACTACGAAATACTAAAAGAAAGTATAGAGAAAGGAGAAAAGAAGACTTGGATATCTACTCCATGTCCTACTCTGGTAAATTTTATTCGTGTTAAATATCCGCAGTTAGTTAGTAATCTTGTACCTGTGCTTTCTCCTATGGGAGCTATGGCTTTGATATGTGACAAATTCTATCCTGGTTACAAGAAGGTATTTATTGGTCCTTGTGTAACTAAGAAATTAGAAGCTGGGGAGATTGGTACTGTAGATGAGGTTCTTACTTTTAAAGAGTTGGAAGTACTGTTTAAAGAAAAAAAGATTCCAGAAAAGGTTGTGGATCTTAGATATTGTGTGACTTTTGATAAGTTCTACAATGATTACACTAAGATATATCCAATATCTGGGGGATTGTCTTCTACTCTTAACTACAGTGATATCTTAAAGAAGAAAGATATCTTGGTAATGGAAGGTCTAAATGACATTATGAAGATATTGGATGGATTTAAGGATGGTATGTACAAGAATTATAAATTTTTGGATCTTTTGAATTGTAAGGGTGGGTGTATAAATGGCCCAGGAATGATTGGGCAAAGAAGTGTGAAAGAAAGGAGAAAAAGGGTAATACAGTACAGAGATTATGCAAGGCATTATGAAAAGGATTTGGGTAAAGCTGGGATTAAGGTAGATGCAGATGGTATAGAGTTCGGGAGAAAGTTTTAGTTATCTTACTAAGCATTGTTTTTTTTCATCATATCTTATATATCCCTTGTCTCTCATTTTGATGTAAATGTGAGAAAGAAGTAAATATTGCTCGTCCTTGAAATTAAATTTTCTGAGTGCTTCTTCTGCAGATTCATAACTTCTTATATATGTTTCCTCTCCCTCTTCTTTTATCTCTTGTATATCTTTCTGAAATTGTGGATCATCGTGTTGCAAGTATATAGGATCAATAATATGTAGGTGCAAATTGTTGAAGAATGTAGGGATAACCTTTGGTTGGTCACTGTTGTGCAAAGTTTCCATTAATTCTTCTGGTGTAATACCATCATAATATATTGTTTCGTTTTCAAGAGTTACTAATTGATCACTTTGCTCTTTAGGTTCTTCCATTATTCTTTTATATACAATTTTATATCTACTACAACTGCTCTTTTTTCTGTTAACATAACAGGATTAATATCCATAGATACTATCTGAGGATATGATATGAGCATCCTTTGTAACTTCATCATCAACTCTAACAACTTCTGTCTTGCTAATTTTGGTTTTCCTCTATATCCATCTATAATAATTGAAACTTTTGTTTCATTTAGAATACTATCCATGTTCTCCAAACTCTCTGGAAGTAATATGTGTTTAATATCCTTGTAAACCTCTGTATATATTCCTCCTTGCCCTATTGCTAGGAGATGACCAAAACCAAGTCCATTTTTCTCATAAATATCTGCATTTCCTTCTCTGTTTGTACCAATGAAGAATTCTAATTTTCCCTCTATCATTTCTTGAATAAGTATATTTGGAGATTGTTTACCAGTTACTTTCTCAATTGTGGTTTTTAGTTCTTCAAATTTCTCTTCAAATTCAGTTATTGTTCTAATATCTAGGTATATGGCCTTAAAGTCAGTCTTATGCTCAAACTCTTGTGCAGTTGCTTTTATTGCTACAGGAAAATTAACAGCTGCAAAGTTAATGGCTTTCTCAATACTTCCTGTTACAAGCTCATTGGGAATATCTATTTTAAATTCTCTCATTATGGAAAGAGCAAGTTCATCTGGAACGATTACAGCAGTGTCATCTTTAAGTAATTTTTTAATTTGTTTTGTATATTTTCCTCTCTTTTTAAAGCTATTTGCCTCTACAATCTTTCTGTTGTCTTTCTCTTCCTCGAAAATTGAGAGCTTTTTAATCAAGTGCACAGCCTCTTGTATATCATTAAAATAAGGAGCATTGTTTAGTTCTAGTATTCTAAATCCAGCTTTAATATCTTTACCGCCTAAGAAACAACTGTATATTGGTTTTGATTCTGTTTTAGATATTTCTACAATCTTTTGTGCAGTACCTTCTATTTCTGTAATTAGTTGCGGGGTTAGAATAACAAGAATGGAATCGGCATCTTTCTCTTCAAGTACAGTTTTAATCGCTAATTCATATCTGTCACTTTTTGCATCTCCTAAGATATCTACTGGGTTTTTAATACTGGATTCTCTTGGAAGAGCTTTGAGAAGATTTTGTTTGGTTTTTTCTCCAATTTCTGTTAGTTCAAGTCCTTCTTTCTCTACCATATCTGTAGCAATAATTGCTGGTCCTCCAGCATTAGTTATTATTGCAATCTTATTTCCTTTTGGAATGGCATTGATGTTTATTAGGGTTATTAATTTGAAAAGTTCTTCTGAATTCTCTGCAAGGATGATGTTTCCTTTTCTTACTGCTGCTATTATTGTGTCGTATGATGAGGCTAGTGCACCTGTATGAGAAGAAATTGCTAACTTAGCTTCTTCAGAGCTTCCTGGTGCTATTAGAAGGATTGGTTTTTTAGCTTTTTGTGATAATGAAACAAACTCTTTTCCATCTTTGAATTCTTCCAAGTAAAGAGCAAGAGCTTTTACATTGCTGTCTGCAAAAAGTTGGGACATTAATTCATTCTCATGTATGTCGGCTTTGTTTCCAAGAGATATTATGTGAGAAAATCCTAATCCTTTCTCACATGCCATGTCTAAAATTGCTGTACAGAATGCTCCAGATTGAGATATGAAGGCAATGTTTCCTTCTCCAGGATTCTCTCTTGCAAATGAGAGGTTGAGTTTTGCTCTGTTATTTATAAATCCCAGACAATTTGGTCCTAGTAATCTAATCCCAGCATCTTTTAATTTCTGTGTAATACTCTCTTCTAATTTTTTTCCTTCTTCTCCAGTTTCTTTAAATCCAGCAGAGATTATTACTACGGTTTTTACCTTCTTTTTAATACATTGATCGACTATTTCATCTACAAATTGGTATGGGATGGCTATACAGACAAGGTCAAGAGGATCTTGAATTTCAAGAATTGTAGGATATGCTTTCCTACCTTGTACCTCTTCGTATTTAGGATTAATTGGATATATTTTTCCATTGTAGCCACCTTCAATGACATTATGAAGTATTACAGATGCAATTTTCTCTGGATCCGTAGAAGCTCCAACTATTGCAACTGATTTTGGATTTAATGTTGAGTTTTCCATTTCCTAAATTTTAATATTATATTCTTTTACTTCATCTACTAGCTCTGTTTTTCGCTCTTTTCTATTTGGTAGAGAATCATAGTAAGTTGGTAATTTGCTATTTTTGTATATTACTCCTGTTGCTATGTTCTGGTCAGTAATTTCTACTAGCTCTCTTGCTTTTTGAATGTCGCTAACTGTTTCTGTCTTTTTAACTCTTTCATTGTACCACTGTGGAGAGGATTGTGGGTTGTATGTAGGACATATTTGAAGTATCTCAATTACTGAGCATCCTTTATGTTTTATCCCCTCTTTTATTATTTCCGTTAACTGTTGAGGATCTGCTGAGTAACCTCTTGCAAAGAAAGATGCATCTAGGCTTAGACATAGTTGTCCAATGTTAATACTGTTTTCTGGTTTTCCGGCTGGAAATCCAAAGACAGATTTTTCTTTTTGTGTTGTTGCAGTTGCTTGGCCAGTTGTAAGGGCAAAGTTTTGGTTGTTGTGTATGAGTATGGTTATGTCGTAGTTAGATCTAATTGCATGTAACAAATGGTCTAATCCTTCGTGTAGGCATCCCCCATCTCCAATGTCTGCAATTACTGTGTATTTCCTGTTTGCAAGATGAGCTCCTATGGCAAGTGGGATAGATCTGCCATGTAATCCCTTAAATGCATATGTATTGATTACATCTGCGCCATTACCATTACATCCAATATCAAAGGATATGAAGGTTTGAGAGGGTTTAATATTTAAGCTTTCTAAGGCCATTTTAAGTGAGGCATGTATTGTAAAGTTTCCACATCCTGGGCACCATGTTGGTAATTTTTTACTGTCAAAACTATTTTTCATTCTTTAGATATTCTAATATATCTTCTACAAAAAACGGTCTGCCATCATATTTCAGAATTCTCTTCTTAAACGGATATCCTGTTTTTTCTTTCAACATTTCTGCTAATTGTCCAGTTTGGTTGTTTTCAACAAGAATTATTCTCTTACCTCGTTTAATTAATGTGTTTA
>DAOSSC010000022.1:0-9792 GCA_035377085.1 Candidatus Dojkabacteria bacterium | reverse complement strand
TCTCTAAATTTGAATAACCATCCCTTCAGAGTAATCTCTTTCCCATTGTAATCAGAGGGATTCTTTAGGACATCTTTTATATTTAATTCTTTCATAGGGAAATTCTAACAGATTAATTACTAAATCTCCATTCTTTTACCATAAATTGTATATTTTCATTACCATTCCATACATTTAAATCAGGATACCCTATTACATCTATACTATCATTTTCATCTATACTCTCTGTATCCTCATCACAATTAAACAGAACAAGAGTTAAAAGATCTACTCCGTTACCCTTTACAGTTAACTTCATATGGTTTTTCTCCTGTCCCATTATATTCTTTCTTACAACAATTAAATCCTTCAAACATATAATTGGTTTAGGATTACCATATCCAAATGGCTCTAGTTTTTTAAGATTATTTATTAATTCATTATCTATATCCTGTGTATCTACAAGAAGATCTATCTTGATATCTCTTTGTAAATCTTTCTCTGTAATTTTCTTATTTGCAAAATCTACTATCTTCTTTACAAATTCATCCACACTCTCTACCTTTGCACTAAATCCAGCGGCTAGTTCATGACCACCGTATCTTTCTAAATATTTATCAAATTTTTCTAAAGTTTTAGTAATATTGAAACCCTTAATACTCCTTGCAGACCCCTTTACTACTCCATCATTGTTTGTTGTTACGATAACTGGTCTGTGGAATTGTTCTTGAAGTTTTCCTGCAACAAGCCCAATGATTCCCTCATGCCAATTCTCTCCTTGGACAAATAGTAATTTGTTATCCAAATTAATATCTTCTTTAGCAATATCAAAAATCTCTGATGTTAATTTCTGTCTTTCAAAATTAATATCGTTTAACTCATTGGATATCTCATTACATTTCTTCTCATCCTTACTTACAAGTAATTTAACCGCTTCCATGGGAGAACCAATTCTTCCTGCTGCATTTATTCTTGGACCAATTACATATGCTAAATGGTATGAATTAATATCTTTGGGTAGAATACCAGCTCGAAGAATTAGTGAATTCAGACCTAGTCTTTTGCCTTTGGAAATTTGCTCCAGTCCATATTTTACAAATACTCTGTTTACATCCAAAAGTGGCATCATGTCTGTTACTGTCGAAAGTGCTACAAGATCTAGACCATATTCTCTGTTTTCCTTCATCTTTAATTCATACATCAAGGCTTGGATAAGAAGATATACAACGGATGTACCGCAAATTTCTTTGTAGGGATACTCTTTACCTGGATACATCTGGTGAACAAGGATATATTCAAGGTTTTCGGAGATATCCTCTGGTGGTTGATGATGGTCTGTTATGACAAAATCTAACTCTTTAGAATATTTGGTGATTAACTCCTTATCCCTTACTCCACAATCTACTGTTATGAGTAAATCACATCCTAATTTTTTAACATCTTGTATGGAAGATTCAGTAAGACCATATCCTTGATCAATCCTGCTTGGGATGTATGGGACTACATCTACTTTCTTGCCTAAAACTTTTGAAACATCTCTAAAAAGAAACTCCCAAAGAAGAGCAGAAGCACAGATACCATCGCAATCGAAATCTCCGTGAATTACAATCTTCTTATCTTCCTTTACATACTTTAGAATCTTCTTTGCAGCTTTAGTAGCACCGTAGAGTTTTTTGTATGAGGGGATTGTATCAAGAGATGGAGAGAGATGCTCTTTACTGTTTTTAATACCTCTGTTTTCAAGAATTGTTTCTACAAAGTTTTCTTTTTTGTTCTCTGGTATTATCCAGTTACTTTTACTTTGTAGACTCATCATTTATGAATTTTTCAATTAAATCCCAATTAAATCCTTTTCTTCTTAAAAAATCTATCTTCTTCCTATCTTCAAAAGATATATTTTGCTCTTTAAATCTTTTTCTGTATGTAGATACAAGTATAGAATATTCATCACCAAGCATCTCACCCAGGACTTTTTCAACAATATCTTTTGATACTCCCTTGGATATGAGTTCGCCATACAGGATATTTTTACCTCTTGGTTTGTATTTTATCCTACTTTCTACAAACAGCTGAGCATATTTTTCATCATTTAGATATTCGTATTCCAGAAGTTTTTTAATTACAAATTCCTCAATTTCCAAGATATCTTCTTTAGATATCTCTTTAAACCATTTACCTTTTTTCTTAAATGCTAAATCTCTTAAATATCTTCTTACTTGAAATTCTGTTTTAGGAGATCTAACAAGAAATGATACTGCCCTGTCAAAAAATCTCTCTCTTAGTTCTGCGTTGAGTATTTCGTTTAATTCATTATCTGAGAGTTCCTTACCTTGATATATCCCGAATTTAGCAACAACGTTTAGTGATATTCCACAGAAAAAGTTTTCATCTATATACATATTCAAACGAGAGTTGTCTCGCTTCTGAGTCTCAAGTGCAGTTATTTTCATACCCTATTTTACTTTGGAAAGGACATCTTTAACAATCTTCTCTCTTAGTTTAGTATCTTTCTTTAATACTTCAATTGTAGCTTCCCTTCCCTGTCCTAATTGTTCATCACCATATTTAAACCATGCACCAGATTTATCTACTACAGCTAGGTCGGTTGCAGCATCTAAGATACTACTTTCGCGGTCTATACCCATAGGATAAATCATATTAAATGTAGCCTCTTTAAATGGAGGAGCTACTTTATTCTTAACAATTTTTACTTTTCTTGAATGTCCAATTACTTGACCATCTTTTACAATCTTATCCTTCTGTCTAATATCCATACGAATTGAAGCATAGAATTTTAGTGCATTTCCACCAGTTGTAGTTTCTGGATTTCCAAACATGATACCAATCTTCATTCTCAATTGGTTTAGGAAGATAATTGTAGTACCAGTTTTTCCAGCGATAGCTGTAAGCTTTCTTAATGCTTGAGACATTAATCTTGCTTGCAAACCCATATGGCTATCTCCCATTTCCCCCTCAATTTCAGCTCTTGGAGTAAGTGCAGCTACAGAGTCCACAACTATGACTCCAAAGGCAGCAGATCTTACTAAAGTCTCTAGAATTTCCAATGCCTGTTCTCCAAAATCTGGTTGAGAAATATACAGATTGTCAATATCTAATCCAATATTTTTAGCATATGTGGGATCAAATGCATGCTCAGCATCTATGAAGGCTACAGCGTCACCTTTCTTTTGAGCTTCTGCAAGAATATGTATAGCCAATGTGGTTTTTCCAGAGGACTCTGGTCCATAAATCTCAATTATTCGTCCTTTCGGGATTCCTCCTACACCAAGTGCAATATCTAGAGAAAGTGCACCTGTAGGTATCACATCTACTTTAACTTTTTCTTGACTACCAAGTCTCATGATGGAGCCCTTACCAAACTGCTTCTCTATCTGAGACACTGCCATTTCAATTGCCTTACCTTTTGGATCTTCTACTTTTTTTACTGTTTCTGTCATTTGTAGTAAATTACTATGAATTTAAAGATACTTCAGGATAACAAAGTATTAGGATAC
Organism: Candidatus Dojkabacteria bacterium; assembly: GCA_035377085.1. Classification (GTDB taxonomy): domain Bacteria; phylum Patescibacteriota; class Dojkabacteria; order SC72; family SC72; genus JAKPKF01. Next base: position 6,298 of record DAOSSC010000022.1, on the reverse strand, counting down.
AGTCAAAGTGGTAAAAGAAAGATTTAATTAACCGATAATATTTTATATTTTTTCTTTAAGAATTTTTTCTAGATTTTCTATGAATGTATTTCTCAATACATCATCTTCTCGTATGTATCTTGCAATTTCTATCTGAATAGAGGGAATTCGCAATTTTGATGCAACATACTCTCCCAATGTTTCTTGGTCATTATCTAAAAATCTGAATATATATATACTTGCACCTTTCAATTCTCCTTTGTTTAAACCCTCAGATATACTTTGAGCAAATGCCATTGATCTGTCAAACCTTGTTGGATAGTAAATACCAATGTCATAGCCAACTCCGTCTCTTAGTCCATGTATATCTATGAAGTGTTTAAATTTCCTCTGTCTTACAATTTCCCTTACCTTTTGTTTGTATGGATTACTTTTTTCTTTATGAAAGTTAGGGTCATAATTGGTCTCACTAGACTGGACTATTCCAAAACCTTTAATATCTTTACATATACTTTCTACAATTATGTCTGTCCATGGTTCTCCACCCTTGTAGGCACCTGTAAGAGAGGGCCTCTTGTGTGAGTATGTATGAGGTGCAGAAAGTAGTATTGGAAATTTTCCTTCTATTATTTTTAGATTGGCAGTATCCATGATATATAAAGTAACATATATTTTCTCTGTTGACCACATGTTGTAGTTGTGTAAAAATGGATATATATAATTTTTTATTTATCTCAGATGAGAAGATTCATTTATGGGGCAATATTATCACTATTGCTTCTTTTTCCTTTGACAGGAATTATAGCTCCTGTACTGGCACAGACTGAAGATGACTATGTCACAACATCCATAGAGGAATATGATTGGAATACTTCAAACGAAGAATACAATTACAATGGACTTACAGAAGCAGAAACTGGAGCAGGGATCATGGCTACTCTATTTGGTGGTGCAATGATTTTTGTTTCAATCATTTGTTCTTTGGGTATGTATATCTTTATGGCTTTAACCTTGATGAAGACTGCACAGAAATTAGGAGCAGAAAACGCATGGTATGCATGGATTCCAATCCTTAATACAATATTACTCTTTAAGTTGGGAGAACAGAATCCATGGTTAATCCTTTTGGCATTAATCCCTGGTATTGGTGCATTGATTGTATTAATATTGACAATAATTGCAACTATGAAGATCTGTGAAAAGAGAGACTACGACAAACTCTTAGGTCTTTTAATGTTGGTCCCTGTTGCTAATCTCGTTTTGTGGGGAATGCTTGCATGGGGCAAGAAGACAGTTTAAAAGTTAATTACCACAAATATATGAATACAACAGAGGTTCCTTTGTTTGAAAAATTAGGTTTTGACAGTGAGAGATACATTGAATTACAAAAGACAGATGTTCTAAAAAGATTAGAAAAAGTCACTAATGGTAAATTATATCTTGAGGTAGGAGGAAAACTACTTGAAGATCCTCACGCTGCAAGAGTTCTTCCGGGTTTTCAATTAGACACCAAGACTAGGATACTTCAGAGATTAGAAACCCCTTTTGATATTGTATATTGCTTAATTTATGGAGATATTATTAAAAACAGACAGTTAAACAATCAAAAAGAGGAATATATTGATACTGCAATTACAACAATTAAGAAAATGGAAGAGATTTTTGGTGTTAAACCGTATGTTGTTATTAATAACATACCAGAACAAACAGATTCTCTCTTTGTTAAAGGAAAAGAAAAACTAGAAACAATCTGTGAACATATATATCTTAGATACCATATAGATGGATACCCAAATGATACACAAAGGATTTTAAGCTCAGATGGATATGGCAAGGATGAGGAGATTCCAGTACAGAACAAGCTTGTAATTGTAACAGGTGCTGCTTCAAACAGTGGTAAAATGTCTACATGTTTTGGAATGATATATTTTGACCATCTAAATGGATTAAATTCTGGATATGCAAAGTACGAGACATTTCCAGTTTGGAATTTACCACTTGAGCATCCAATTAATCTTGCCTATGAGGCTGCTACAGCAGATATTGGGGACAGAAACATCATAGATGAGTATCACCTTAAGGAATACAATGAGGTTTCTGTAAACTACAATAGAGATATTGATGCATTCGTTATTCTTAAAAAATTGGCCTCAGATTTGCTACCTCCAAACAATATGTTAAACAATTACAAATCTCCAACAGATATGGGTATGAACCATGTAAAAGAATCTATTACAAACGATGAAATCGTGTGTATAGCTTCTTTAAATGAAATCAGAAGGAGAGAAGGTTGGTACCAAGAGGTTGTAAACAATGGACTAGGAGAAGATAGCTGGGTTAGAGCATGCCAAGAGCTAGAAAAGAAAGCACTAGAGTATATCCAAAACAAAGGATATGACCCTACTCTTCCTCTTTAACAAAATCTAAAATCTTTTGTTCCTCTTCTGGAGTAGCACCTTCTAACTTTACCCTGTCTACTCTTCTTACCAATTGGTTAAATCTTGTTGTGCTTACAGTATCATACTGTTTTTGCAATGACCCAATTCTTTCCCCTATCTTGTAAAAGGAGTCAGAAAAATTCTCAAATTCTTTTTCAAATGCTTTAATATTCCCAATAATATTATGGATATTCCCCTGTACTCTGAAATTCTCGTAGGCTTGTTTAATCATTCGTAGAATTGCTGTAAAACTAAATGGTCCAGCTAATACCACTTTTTTGGCCATAGCCTCTTGCCATACCTCTGGCATCTTCTCATAGATGTAGGAAAAAATCATTTCGTTTGGAATAAACAGTATTACAAAATCCACCGTCTTGTCCTCTGGATTAATGTAGTCTCTACTACATACCTGGTTAATTTTTTCTTTAACATCTTTTACAAACTGATTGGTATATTTCTCCTTCATTTCCTTGTCATCTGTTTCAGACATTCTTTGTAGGTTGTTGTATGGAAATTTGGAATCTACATTAATTCTAGTTCTATCTGGAAGAAAGATTGTAAAGTCTGGTCTAGTTTCTGAACCTGCCTGTTCTTTGTTAAATTCGTAATCGTTTCCTCTTACAAATCCAGCCATCTTTAGTAAATCATCTGCAACCTGTTCACCAAACTGTCCTCTTAGCTGGTTATTAGAAAGAACCTTCTTAAGACTCTCTGTATTTACTGAGAGTTGTTCTGTAACTCTTCTGCTCTCCTCTAGAGAGGTCTTAAGGGAAGAAAAGGAGTCTATCCTGTCTTTTTCACTTACTTTTACATACTCTTCCAAACCTTTAATTAATCTCCCAATCTCTTCTCGTTTGTTATCTAGATCTAATCTGTTTTGTTTGGTTTCAGAGCTAAGAGATTCTCTAGCAGTTTTAACTAGGTATTCATTTGCTTCCATTAGAGCTTTAGGTACTAATTCTGAGAGCTTCTCTTCAATTGTCTCAGAGAGTTCTTCGTTACTATTGCCTTTTCCCTTATTTACAAAGTAGAAGATTCCAATACCAAGTAAAATTCCACCAACAAGAGCAAGTATTACATACAACATAAATGGAAGATTTCTTTAATTTAGAGTATTCTAATTATATATAACTTAAGGTATAGTTCCAAGATGGTAAAGAATATCCTAACTGGCAACTCACTTTTTGTAAGGAATTTACTTTTTACTTCTGTATTTGGTGGTTTAATTGGATTACTTAACTATCTTTTCAATATCTTCGTAGCTAGATTTACTACTATGGAGATATTTGGAATCTACAGTGCGACTTTGGGAATAATATATCTAATTCAGATTCCTGCTCTCTCAATACAAGCATTAATAACAAAGACTGTAGCCAAAAACAGGTTGTTCAATCTTAATTCATACAAGTGGAATATCCTTCTCCAATTTACTGTTTTGGGGATTGTATTTGGAGGAATATTTCTTCTTTTTAAAGATAGCATCTCCAGTATTGCAACTATTCCCTCTGATTTAATAATTTACTTGGCAATTACTTTCTTTCTTGCATTTGTTAGTCCCATATCTAAAGGTTTACTGTTGGGTAAGGAGAGAATTATTACAGTAAATCTTTTGCTGCTGTTTGAAACAATTTTAAGGTTTGTTGTTGGGTATTTTGCAATTAAGACAAGTGCTCCTCTTCCTTGGCTTATTCTTTCCTGTGCGGTACCTTCTGTAATAACTACATTGGCTACACTGCCTTTGATTAATTTGAAAGGTAATGGAGAAAAGAAAGGTGTTACAATAGATTTCAAGGAGTTGTTTTTAGCTACTGTAAGTTTTCTTCTTCTTACAATCCCCTATACACTAGATTTAATTCTTGTAAATCCAGAGTTTAGAGCAGAGTATTCTGGCGTTTCCCTTTTGGGTAAATTGGTATATTTTGCAGCCATAACTATAGCTTCTGTTATGTTTGCTAGGATTAGTAATTTAACAAAGAAAGCAGAGATTACAAAATCCCTGCTGGTTGCTCTTTCTCTTTCTATAATTATTGGGCTTGGGACTACTGCTGTGTTGGTAATCTTTAAGGACAGTATCATATCTCTTTCAATTGGAGAGAAGTATCTTTCTGTAGCACCGTATCTTTGGATATTTGGTTTATGTATGACAGGGTATGCATTGGTGTATATGATTGCGAACTATTTCATAACACAGAGGTATTATATTTACATTCTTGTTTTACTTGTATGTTCTCTTCTTCAGGTATATTTATTTAGTGTGAGAAACGAGAGTTTGGAGATGGTGATAGTTAACCAGGTTATTGTATATCTAGTATTAACACTTGGAACTTTTGGTATGTTAACCTTGAATTTGAGAAAAAAGGAATAACCCTATTCAAACCATTCTCAATATCTTCAGTTTGATTAGATCATCCTTTGTATTTCTTCTTTTTCGCAAAAAAGCTGCAACATATGTTCTATATAAAATACTTGGTAAAAGAATCGGATAAATATTCCCTTCAAAACATACCCTCTTTGTTTTGAACGGGATATTAAAATAAATATGTTTTTCATTATCAATATCAAAGAAATCAACCTTTGTTTTATCTTTGATAAAACAGAATCCATTTGGCCATTTACAAAGACTTTCCTTGTATCCATGTTTGATTAATAATTTTTTAAAGTTCATTAGTGAGGAATTATGAACAGCTAAGTCTATATCCTCAATTCGTTTAAAATCTCTTCCTAGCAAAATCGTTAAAGCACAGGAGCCTAATATTGTAATAGAGATTTTATATTTTTCTGCATCCTTGGTTATTGAATAAAGTTCCTCAAAGACTTTCTTGTTTAGATTTGCTCTTCCTTCCTGTGGAATCTTGATAAATTCAATGATATTGGCATCAATAAAGAATAACAAATCTAATAGAAAATTTTTCATAAATAATTCTAACAATATCATCGCTCATGGATGGACGATATTGGTATCGAACCAATGACCTTCGCAATGTGAATGCGATGCTCTAACCAGCTGAGCTAATCGTCCATACTATTGGGAAGTTTTATCTTTATTATCACCGCTATTATTCTTCGGTGTTCCAACCGCATACATCATTACAAATAATATTACCAATACAATTGGTAACCCTATGCCAACTAATAAGCTTTTCGTTACAATACCACCTAATATACCAAGAATTATACTACCCCCTATTACAATGAATACCTTATTTAGATTCATAATATTAATATATCACAAATCAAAAAGTTTTCTAGTACTTCTGCTTTGTATATTGTAAAATTGAATAAATAATATAATAACTAATACGAATGGATACAACAATATTAAAGAATTTCATCTTTGAAGCAAGTACAAATACATATGCCTCTGAAGACAAAAATATTAGGGTTAAACAGCTAGATAACTCTACAACAATCGTTTATGAGAAAGATGATTGGAAATATCATGACAACTATTTCGGAGGAGAACCATTTGGTGGTAGAGAGGTCGTGTTTTACAAAGATAAACCTGTATGGATGATGGTGTACTACGGTGCTGTTGTAGTGAACGAGATAGTCCCAGATGAGTTGTATACAGTCCTAACAAAAGCTTTAAGAAGTTCTTCCGTAGACATGCCATACAGAGGACCAAAAGAATTAGTTGATGGAGAATTTAGATATGTAAATGAACTTCAAGGAGAAGTTGATAATTTCTCTGGAGAAGAGAAAATATACAAAGGAAATACCATCCTCTATGTAGCTAAATATATTGGTGGATTGTTAGACAAAAGCTAGAACTCTTTTATTAGATATGTACTCTCCACTAGATTCATATCTCCTTTTAATTGAGATATCTCATATATCTTGTCTTCATTGTAATATTTCTTTTTTAAATTCTTAAACTCTTT
>DAOSSC010000021.1:9724-11138 GCA_035377085.1 Candidatus Dojkabacteria bacterium | reverse complement strand
AGATCGTTTTGAAAATATAATTTAAAATCATCTGTTAAAACAAATCTTCTTTTGTGAGTACAAACTTTCCGTCAATTTTACAAACCTTGCTGTAAAAAGATGGGTCTCTGTTTGTTAGTACAGTCAATGTTAAATCATTCTCTGAATATTTGTAAAATCCTACCTGGACAGGTGATTCCTGCTCTTGCCCACACATAGCTTCTCTCTCAATAACAACAGTTAGAACTCCAGAAGTATATCCAACATCAACAGCCTTGATATTGTCTGTATCTAACTCTTCTTTATCTAAATAGTTTAAAAAACTACTGAAATATTTTAAACCAGTAGAAGAGTAATTTTCTAAAGATATCAATGAGCTATCGCTATTACACTGCACACTTCCATTCTTTGAACAGTAACAATCTGTTCTTCCATTATAGTTTGGAATTAACTGTCCAGAAAGGTAAATCTCTTCATCATAGGCACATGTCCCAAAACCTAGGCTCTTTCTCATCGATATTGACAATGCAATAACAGAAGATACAACCAAAAATATAGTAATAACTACCAACCAATTATTTTGTTTTAACTTTCCCATGACGGACATATTCTACCACATTACAAGCTTCAAATTACAATCTATGTATCTTGTAGTAAACAGAGGGTAAATATATGTTAAAATCCATTTATGCATGACTCACACATACATTTGAACCTTTGTCCTCTTCAGGAAAATATTGAACAGATTATAAATGACTTCCAAAAAGAGAACGGAAAGCATATTCTCACTCAAAGCACTGACCTCTTGGATTACAGGGAGAACTTAGATATATCTAAAAGATATTCAGATATTGTTCAACTTGCACTTGGATTACATCCGACCGTTTTTGAAGAGTACACAGTCCAAAGAAATATATTTAAAGATATACAGAAGAAATCGCTTAAAATGATTGCAGATTTTGAAGATATATTCGAAAAAAACATCCTAGCTATATCTGCTGTAGGAGAAACAGGATTAGATTATTACCAATTCAATAACGACCAAACAGTAGATGAAGATATTAAAGAAGAACTCTGTGAGATACAAGAGATGTCCTTTACTAAGCATATACAATTAGCCCTGAAACATAACCTACCTATGAGTATTCATGCCCGAGATATGAATGGCAGTACTGAGTGTCTTGAAGATGTTTTAAGGATAGTAGCACAGGAAGGCAGAGGACAACTAAAAGGAAGCTTCCATAGCTATACTGGCAATCTTGACTTCTTAACGGATATTCTGGATATGGGATTTTACATTGGGTTTAATGGAATCATTACATACAAAAGTGGAGAGAATGTTAGAGACATCCTAAAAGAAGTTCCGCTTGAGAGAATTCTTTTTGAAACAGACGGACCATTCCTACCACCTCAATCTGTAAGGAAAGATAAAAAA
>DAOSSC010000021.1:0-9624 GCA_035377085.1 Candidatus Dojkabacteria bacterium | reverse complement strand
CCAAAAACATTTTTTAGCATATCCAACAACTTGATTAATCTCTTTGGAGATTCGTAAAAAATTAAAGATCCTTCAATATCTACATATTCTTGTAAAAGCTTCTTTCTTCTAACATTTGACTTAGGAAGAAATCCAAGAAATGTAAACTTGTCTGTAACAAGCCCACTTATGGAAAGTGCTGAAGTTAATGCACTAGGTCCAGGGATTGAAACAACATCGTACTTCCTCTCTCTAAGTTCTCTAATTAGTTTAAAACCTGGATCAGATATGAGAGGAGTACCACAATCTGAGATAAGTGCTAAGTCCAAACCCATATCTAATTTCTCAAGTATCTTTCCCAACATCTTCTCATGGTTTTGATCTCTGTAAGAGATTAGTTGTGTTTTAATATCATACCTATTAAATAGTTTGTATGATTCCCTTGTATCTTCTGCAAGTACAAAGGTTACTTTTTTGAGAGTATCTATAGCTCGGAATGTAATATCTTCCAAATTTCCAATTGGAGTAGCTACTACATACAACTTTCCTTTATTCATTTGATATCATCTGATTTACTTTATCTAGGTCAATTATACTACTATTCATCCCTTCCTTTATATCCTCCGAGGATATGCTATCTTCAACTTTAAAAGGTCCTACATATGTTCTTCGTAATTCAATAGCAGTTGCATATGTGCCAAGTTTAATTCCTAAATCGTTAATTAAAGTCCTAATATATGTTCCAGTAGAGCAAACAATCCTGAACTTTACCAATGGCCAGTTGTAACCTACTATCTCAAATTCACCAACAGAGATATCTTTTGGCATTAATTCGAACTCTTTCCCTTCTCTTGCTAAATCGTATGCTCTGACTCCAGAGACTTTCTTTGCAGAGTATCTTGGAGGCAATTGGGAGATATTTCCGATAAAATTTTCTTTAATAATTTTCTCAACAGCATCTCTTTCCAATGGAGTAGGGTTGTCGTTCTTTTTGAGTATTTCACCTGTTCCATCTTGTGTATCTGTCATGTATCCAAATTCTGCAGTTACAAGATACTCTTTTTCAAATTTATGAATTTTGTTCATCAGTTTTGTAGCTTTACCCAAAAGTATTGGTAGCACTCCAGTAGCAAATGGATCTAGTGTTCCAGCATGCCCAATTTTTTGTCCTCTTGGAAGAACTTTTTTTAATTTGTTAATAACTGTGTAAGAGGTTATACCTTCCTGCTTGTCTATTACAAGAATTCCATCTATCATATACATATATTCTAAGTTAGTTAAACAATGATATCACAATGTTAAATGGTATTACTTTGGGAATAATAATTGTAATTACAATTTTTGTATTCCTTTTTATTATCTCCTTACTTACAAACATTCTATTAGCTCCAGTGATTAGAACACCAAAAAAGGTAATACAGGAGATTTTAGAGGTTATGAATCTTACTAAGGAAGATACTTTTGTAGATTTTGGGTGTGGAGATGGTAGATTAGTTTTGGGTGCGTATGAGCAAGCAAAGTGTAAGTGTATTGGTTATGATATTTCTCCAATTATGTTAATGCTTGCTAAGACAGCAAGAGTGGTAAGGTATCCTCTTTCAAAGGATATTATTTTTGAGGCACAGGATATATTTCAGGTAGATATATCTAATGTTACAAAGATATATTGTTTTTTAGATGAAAAGAGTATGGATATTTTAAATGAAAAGCTAAGTAATTTTGTAAAGGGTGGGGGAGAGGTATATAGCTATATGTATGATATAAAGGGATTAAAGAATGAAAAGAAGATAATACTAAGTAATGGTAATACACTGTATATGTATAGAGGTGTTTAGGGATCACTAAGATATATATTTAAATATAAGGTAGTGATCCCTTTGGATCTAGAGTTAAAGGAACATTCCCGACAAAAGTGCAATTGAAAGAACAATTGGAATTACACTTATTAAGAAGAAAACCACATCAAGGAATTCCCTTTTTTCTTTAGCGATTAATTGCCAAAGTTCGATCGAGAAAGACAGGAGGAAAAGCAGTGAGGTAGTGAAAAAGAAGTAATTTGACATTACACCTTTGACGACTTCCGTCACATACCAGATTAGAATTCCAGCATAAATAATTATTTGGAACCAATTCAGGATTTTCCTTTCTTTCCGTGTACCAATTTGAAGTGCATTCCCAATGATTAATATTACCATGACACCGACATAAAACCAGATAAATCTTTCCATCTTTTCTTCTCCTTTTTATTTTCTATATGTTTTTTTTGTACTACCAAATATACCTTCCACCTATGTATGAAAAACATATTTGGTAGACAAAATAATTACATTAGAAAATATCTAGATCCTTTTTAAAGAACAGTATCTATATGAATTAAATCAATATAGATGTATATATTATACTATAGGACAACTTTTAATTCAATTCTCCACTAAACAAGGTATAATATCCATATGCCAATATACGAACCATTAGCATCAAAATATAGGCCAAAAACCCTTGATGATTTCATTGGTCAACAACACCTTGTAGGGGAAAATGGACCAATTAGAAAATTCCTTAAAACAGGAATTATCCCCTCCATGATATTCTGGGGACCACCCGGAACTGGTAAAACAACCCTTGCATACATAATATCCCTTAATCTTTACTATGACTTCCACAAACTACAAGCAGTAACAGCTGGTAAAGATGCACTAAGGAAAATTATTAAAATTGCACTTAACAACCAACAATACGGTAAAAAAACAATCCTTTTCTTAGATGAAATACACAGATGGAACAAAGCACAACAAGATGCACTCCTACCATATGTAGAAAAAGGAGTCATCATACTAATTGGTGCTACAACAGAAAACCCTTCTTTCACAGTAATTAGTGCATTACTCTCTAGAACTAAAGTATTTATATTCAACCAACAAACAGAAGAAGATATATATCTCTTACTTAAGAAAATCCTTAAAAAAGAATATCCACATATTAAAGTAAAGAAAAAAGTCTTAAAAATGATGAGCAACCTCTCCAATGGAGACATACGCTCTGCAATGAATATATTGGAAATGGCAGCTACACTTGTTCAAGAAGAAAAAACCTCTGAGATTACAGAAGAAATACTCAAAAACACAGTACAAAACCCAATCTACTATGACAAAGATGGAGAAGAACACTTCAATATCATATCCGCAATACACAAATCCATGAGATCATCCAATCCAGACGCTGCAGCATACTGGGTTGGTAGAATGCTCGCAGGTGGAGAAGATCCTCTGTATGTGGCTAGAAGATTACTAAGATTTGCAAGTGAAGATATTGGAAACTCTGATCCACAAGCATTAATACTTGCGAATTCCGTGTATGAAGCATGTCAAAAACTTGGAATGCCAGAGTGTCAAATATTTTTGACTCAACTTGCCATATATCTCTCTAAAGCTCCAAAAGATAATACTGCATATGTAGTAGAAAACATGGTAAAGAAAGATATCGAGGAGTATGGAAATCTTCCAGTACCATTAAATATACGAAATGCTGAAACAAAACTGATGAAAGATATTGGATACGGAAAGGACTATCAGTATGACCATGATTTACCAAACAAAAAATCTACCCAACAGTGTATGCCAGATAAATTAAAAAACAGAAAATATATTCCCGAATAACTACACTATTCTGAATTCAATGAAGAAAGTATTCTTAACTCTTCTTTCTACGATTTTCATTATAGCCAGTAAAAGAGATTGAACTTCTTCCTCAGTCTTACTTCTAAAAGTAGTATCTCCAATACTAAAAAGTAATTGTTTAGATGGTATCCCTTTGAACTTTAGATTCTCAATATCTTTTTTATAAATAGTTTCTGTATTAACAGATAAATCCAAAGGCTCTAAGTTACTTTCTAGGTTAACAAACGAAAGAGCCCTATGCAAAGTCTCAACTTCATATTCATTTAAAATTCCATTACAATATCCAGGTTTTGCCTCCTCTGTATTCTCAACTAATCTGTATCTAGAATTTGGGATTACATTAGTATCAAGAAACATATCTTCGAAAGATTTAAGCCTTTCGTTAAAATCAACCCTTTCACTGTTTTCTTTTTCAATAGGCACATTGTCCATATCCCATAATTATACACTAGCCTCCTTGTCTAACAAAACATTTACATATATAATTATTTCGTTATGACATCCATAAAAACAGATATAGAAATAATAGACCGCATACTAAACAAAGGAGTCGAACAAATACTTCCTTCAAAAGATGCACTTAAAGAAAAATTACTCTCTGGGAAAAGACTAAACATTTACCAAGGATTTGATCCTACAGCAGATACACTGCACATTGGACACTCTGTTGGCATGAGAAAACTAGAAGATTTCAGAAAACTTGGGCACCATGTAATTTTCCTCATAGGAGACTTCACTGCAAGAGTAGGAGACCCATCAGATAAAATGGCAACAAGAAAAACACTCACCAAAGAGGAAGTTGAAAAAAATATGGAAAAGTATGTCGAACAAGCTTCACATATTATAGATATGAACAACAGTGAAAATCCAGTAGAGATAATGTACAACAGCAAATGGCTAGAAAATTTGACCTTCGGCGAAGTTATAAATCTTGCCAGTGAGTTCACAGTCCAGCAGATGCTCAAAAGAAGCATGTTCCAAAAAAGACTTGAAGAAGACAAACCAATCTACCTAAACGAATTCCTTTATCCTCTGATGCAAGGATATGATTCTGTAATGATGGACATAGATGTAGAAGTAGGAGGCAACGATCAACTTTTCAATATGCTCTCTGGTAGAGATATGGTCTTTAACCACCTTAAAAAAGAAAAAATCGTTTTAGCAGGAAAACTTCTTGAATCTAATGACGGCATAAAGATGGGTAAATCAATGAATAACATGATACGTATGGATGACAAAGCTGAAGATATCTTTGGAAAAGTTATGGCATTTACAGATGATTTAATTGTAATCGGTTTCGAGATATTAACATCGGCATCTATGCAAGAAGTAGAAACATACAAAAACAGGTTAGATGCTGGAGAGAATCCAATCAATCTAAAGACGGAATTAGCATACAGGGTAACTGCAGAAATCACATCAGAAGAAGATGCTAAAAAAGCAGGAACATACTTTGAGAACATTTACCGAAACAAAAACGATGACGAAAATATTCCAGAGGTAACAATCTCTCAGGAATCATTACCACTCGTTGACCTAATAGTTGAAGTAGGACTGGCAGAGAGTAAATCCCAGGCAAGAAGACTAATAGAGCAAGGGGCAGTAAAGATAGATAACGAAAAACAAACAGATTGGAATATGGTAATTTCTCTCTCAGAGAATAATCCTTTTACACTTAAGGCAGGACGCCAACTATGTAGAATTCTCTACAAGAAATAACTGGGGGAGACAATATTTAAAATATCCACCCCCAATACAAGAATGGGGGGTTTTTTTAATATGAGCAAAATTGAAATTTTAAAAGAAGAAATACTAAAAAATTCACCCGAGAATTTCAAATCTTTAATAAATGATGCCATATCTTTTGCACAACAAGCTCATAAGGGAGAAAACCGCAAATCTGGTGAAGACTTTATCATCCATCCATTAAATACTGCATTAACTGTGGCAAAGATTGGATTGGATACCGACACCATAATTGCCTCCATTTTACACAGCCTTGCACACAAAGAGGATAAGATGGATGAAATAAAAAAAATCTTTGGAGAAGATGTATATAGTTTAATTAAACAAACAAAAAAAATTCACGATGCCACCAAGAATACTCGGACTCCAGATGAAGTAATTACGAAATACATATTAAATAGATCAAAAGACATACGACCAATCATAATCAAACTTGCTAGTGCACTACACAATGTTCAAACCATACAATACTTACCAAAGGAGGAGTTAAAAGATACATTGAAAAAAGTTTTCAACATCTATGCTAACCTAGCAGAATATCTCAATTTCAATACTATTAAAAAAGAATTAGAAGAGAATGCATTTAAAGAATACCAACCATTAGAATACGAGAGCATCACAAACAAGATGGAGAGTCTAGGTATTAATAACGAACTATTAGAAAGATATAAAGCAACAATAGAAGAACAAATAAAAGATTTAAATGTAACAGTACAAGGAAGAATCAAAGGCAAATACAGTATATACAATAAGCTAAAGAAATATGAGAAGGAATGGAAAGACCCAAATATTGGTAGTCTGACAGATATAATCGCTTTTCGAGTCGTGACTCAAAGTATTGATGATTGCTTTCTTGTTTTAGAAAAGATAATGGACAATGCTGAACTTAACACACAACTTTTCGACGACTATATTAGCAATCCAAAACCAAATGGATACCAGGCAATACATTCAATTGTTAAATTTCCAAAGATAGCAGATCTGGAAATTGAAATCCAAATTCTTACTGAAGTAATGCACTACACTAATACATATGGCAAGGCATCACACATAGCATACAAGGCAAGTCAGAGTAGATTTGCACAACCAACAGATGTGTACTCATGGGTAGAAGATGTACATAACAAGATAGAAAGCCATATTAGCAGAAGAGAATTAGAAAGATCCATCCCCATTGAATGCAATATATTCGAAAATGAAGTATATGCCTTTACTCCAAAAGGTGAAATTATACTACTTACAAAAGGGGATACAGCTTTGGACTTTGCATTTAAAGTCCATACCCAAATTGGAAACAGTGCAGTAGGAGCAAAGATAAATGGAATTGCAGGGAAACTAGATACAGTCCTAAAAACAGACGATGTGGTAGAAATTAAGACACAAAAAGACAAACTATATCAAACAGAAAGTGCGCTTTCTATCGTAAATTCCTCCTCTAGTAGAACAAAAATCCTTCAGGGCATCTGTAAGAAAAATAAAAATTAATGTAGAATAAAAAGCATGAAAAAGAGTACTATTAAAAAATTTCAGAATGTAGGAAATATATTAATTGCAATAATCCTTCTTGGAGGAATACTTATCCCCATAATCCTAACTCTTCTTCTTCCATAATATGTCTCTAACAGCAGATTCAAAGGTTGTTGAGATTAAAGGAGTAGGAGAAAGCTTAGCAACAAAATTTTCTCGGCTAAACATTACTACAGTAAGAGACCTTCTCTTTCATGTTCCAATTAAATACCAGGATTCATCCCATCTTCTCTCAATAGAAGATTTTCTCCTAAAAGGGGAAGGAACATTTCTTGCAGAGATAGTAGATGTAAAAACATTTAGAACAAGAACAGGAAAAACCATTACTACAGTAAAAGTAAAAGATGATACTAAGAAAATAAACCTTACATATTTTAACCAACCATATCTTTCAAAAGTGCTCATCAAAAATGAGACATATCTCTTCGATGGCAAAGTCACCATTAAGGGTAGCAAAAGAGATATCTACAATCCCAAATACGAGCTGTTCAAAGGAGAGAAGGAGAAACAAACAAACCTAGGTAAACTTGCCCCCATATATCCGGAAACTGAGGGGCTAACATCAAACATGATTAGGAAAATACTCAAAACAGTAAAAGAAGATATACCTAAAATCTTGTCAGACCCATTAGCAAAATATACTAACATTTCTCTACAAGAAGCCATTACAAAAATCCATTTTCCAAAAGATACCAATGATATACTACAAGCAAGAGAGCGATTAGCATTTGATGAAATGTTAAAAATAGCAATCAAAATTGAAACTGAAATACTAGAGCGAAGCACACAAAAAACACTTCCAATAAAAACAGATACAAAAATACTAAACAAATTCATAAAATCTCTTCCTTACAAATTAACAAACGACCAGAACAAAGCTATGGAGATAATCCTAGAAGAGATTAATCGCGAAGTACCAATGAACAGATTACTAAATGGAGATGTTGGAAGTGGAAAAACTGTTGTAGCAGCAAGTGCAGTATTAAACACCATTAAAAACGGTTTCTCTTGTGTACTTCTTGCTCCAACAACTGTGCTTGCCAAACAACACTATGATACTTTCAAAGATTTGTTTAAGGGTTTCCATATTCCAATCGAGCTATGTATATCCTCCCAGCAGGATATTAGCGATGCCAACAATAAATTAATAATTGCTACACACTCAATCCTATACGACAAACAATTACCTTCAGATTTAAATCTCGTTATCATTGACGAACAACACAGATTTGGAGTAGAACAAAGAAAATACTTCTTAAAAAAATTACCCCATACACCACACCATCTAACAATGACTGCTACACCAATACCAAGAAGTTTAACCGAAATCTTCTTTGGAAATCTGGATGTGTCAGAAATTAGAGAAAAACCATCTAACAGGAGAGGAATCAAATCTTTCTATACACCATTTACCAAACGAGATGACTGTTTTAATTGGGTAGCTAAAAAGATAAAAGAAAGTCAATTTAAAGAACAAGCATTTGTAATATATCCTCTCATTGAGGAAACCGACATATCTGTTGCAAAAACTGTTCTAACAAGTTTTGAGGAATTAAAAAAGAAATATTTTAAAGATATATCCATTACATATCTTCATGGGAGGATGAAAGATACAGAAAAAACAAAAATCTTAAATGATTTTAAAAAGAAAAAATACAACGTACTAGTTTCTACTTCAGTTATTGAGGTAGGCATAGATATCCCAGACGCAACAATTATGGTAATTGAAAATGCAGAGAGATTTGGCCTTGCACAACTTCATCAATTAAGAGGAAGAGTAGGAAGGAGTGATTTACAATCATACTGTTATACAATCCCAGGCATTGAAGTGGAAAAAGATTCTAAAGCAGAAGAGAGGTTAAAATATTTTAGTAAACACAGTTCTGGTTTTGATGTAGCAGAGTACGATTTGCAGAGTAGAGGTCCAGGAGAGGTGTACGGTATTGCACAATCTGGCATTCCTCTTTTCAAGGTCGCCTCCATACACGATTTAGATACATTAAAAAAAGCTAGAAATGTTGCAAAAAGACTTTTAAAAAGTGATAATCATATCGAAAATATCTTACAAAATATATTTAGATGAAAATACATATTGTATTAGATAATATTAGATCTGTATTTAATGTAGGTAGCATATTTAGATCTGCAGATGGAGCAGGCAGTGTTGAGAAAATATATCTCTGTGGTATGACAACACCAATAGATAACCCAAAGCTTGAGAAAACAGCCCTAGGAGCTACAGAAATGGTAGATTCTGAGCACTACGATACAACCCAAGAAGCACTAGATGAATTAAGAGAAAAAAATATTCCAATCTACTCAGTAGAATTAACAGATGATGCTCAAAATTTTCAAAAAGTAGAATATCCCGAAGAATTAGCACTAGTCTTTGGTCATGAGAAGAACGGAGTAAGCCCAGATATACTTCAAGAGAGTGACAAAAAAATATATATACCCATGAGAGGAAAGAAAGAGTCTCTCAATGTTGCTAATTGTGCAAGTATAATCTTGTATGAGATTACAAGAGAAAGATAACTTTTTCTGCTAAAATGTAGTAATGAAACTTTCTGCAAAGACATTAATTATTGGGATATCTATACTCGTCATAGCAGGTGGTACTGTTGCATATTATCTTACTACTCAAGACAGTCCAGAGACACTTGGTTGGATGAATAGTAGCTGGTTATACAGAAGA
>DAOSSC010000020.1:8403-11386 GCA_035377085.1 Candidatus Dojkabacteria bacterium | reverse complement strand
ATAGCGAACAAGGTATATGGTAAAACAGAATTTACAACAAGAGGACATACATTTAATCTAGCAGATGAATGGCAAGAAATAGATTACACTCAGATCATTAAAGAAAGATTTGATATAGATATATTTAACGATTCAGATGAGAAGATACTGGAAGTAGTAAGAAAGAACAATATTGAATTAACAGGAGATATTAACAGAAATAGACTGATAGATAACCTATGGAAAATAATTCGTGCTACAATATCTGGTCCTGCTTTCCTTGTTAACCAACCTAAGTTTGTTTCTCCACTTGCAAAAGCACATGAGGATAATAAATCTTTAACAGAAAGATTCCAAGTAATAATTGCAGGAAGTGAATTAGGAAATGGATACTCTGAAATAAATGATCCACGAGATCAATTAGAAAGATTCTTGGAGCAACAGTCTTTAAGAGAAAGTGGAGATGAAGAGGCTCAGATGTTAGATATAGATTTTGTAGAGATGTTGGAATACGGTATGCCACCTGCAAGTGGGTATGGTCAGAGTGAAAGGATATTCTGGTTTTTGGAGAATCTAACTGCTAGAGAGGGAACTCTGTTTCCACAGATGAGAAATGAGATAGAAACCACAACTAGGGAGATATATGAAGGGAAAGTAAAATTTCCAAAGATTGTTAAGAAAGATTAGTAGAGAAAAATAACTAAGATATTTCTGCTATCATATTCCTATGGACTCCATAAAAGATATCCTTAATCAACTCAAAAAAGACAATGAACAAGAGGTAGATGAAAAACAACCATCCCTCATAGATACTCAACAATTAGCAACAAATCCAAACAAACTATTCGGTAATAAACATAAATATGTAACTACAGAATACCAAGTATATGGTTTAAGACTCGCTGGTAAACTTGGGGACAAGAAACGTGCGACTATGTATATTAAATGGGCAAAAGAGAAACCTAGGGCTATACTAGAAATGGCATACAGCTTTGCTATAGACTATCCAAATGCTAAAGACAGAAGCCGAATATTTATGTGGAAAGTAAAAGAGTTAGAAAATGAAAGAAAAGAGGGAAAAATTCAAGAAGATACTAAATAGAGAAGTAAGCATGTATCTTTCAAAAGAGTTCTCATATAGGGGGCAGATATTTGTATGGATAATAGCAGATTTCATAAAAATAGTAGGTCTATGCTTTGTATGGATAGCAGCTTCTAGAGCTACCAATAATATATCTCAATCTTATGTAATCTCCTACTATCTGTTACTTCTTCTTGTAAGTAAGTTAACAACAGATTTTACTCCAGAATATGGATTAAAAAATATTGCTAGTGGGGTATTTTCTAACTATCTTCTTAAACCATTTAGTTATCTTACTGAATATCTTGGTATTAACTTAGCATCAAATGTTTTAAGATTTCTTATCTTTCTCCCTGCATTTGTATTTGGAGTAATTATTGCCTCGAAATTTGATCTTCTAATATTTGGTTGTAATCCGTATCACATATTTCTTGCATTAGTGGCGATAGTATTAGGCTTTCTCATAAACTTTTTACTTGGGAATATTCTTACTTTGATATCATTCAAGATTAAAGAAACAGATGGAATTAGAATCTTCTACTACAACATAGCAGCGTTTCTTTCAGGTGAGTATGTCCCATTTATATTTCTACCATTCGTTCTTCAATTTGGATTACAAATGTTGCCATTTAGGTACACACTCTCTTTTCCAGTTGAGATTCTCACAGGTAGATTGGGATCATATGATCTTAAATTAGGATTTTTTATTGCAAGTATATGGTTGATTGTACTCTGGCTTGCATACAAGCTGATATTTAAGTTATCTATTAAAAAGTATGAAGCTGAAGGTATTTAGCCATTACATAAAAGTATGGTTGGTTATAGTGAAAGCTAGCTTTAGAAGAAGCTATGTGTACAGAACAGAGGTATTGGTTAGATTCGTAAGGACTTTTTTCATACTTGGGGTTCAGATACTTTTACTAAATGCAGTCTTTGGTGACAATGAGATATATGTAGGATGGACAAAGAATGAAGCTTATCTTGTAATGGGTATATGGAATTTTCTTAATTATATGGGTTGGTCACTTTTTGGTATAAACCTATTCAATCTTGAAAACAAAGTAATTAGTGGAGAGTTTGATTTCTATCTTCTTAAACCAATCTCTTCAGCATGGTTTGCATCTTTCTGTGATTTCTTTATTTACAATTTTGTAACTGTACTATCTGGGTTGTCATTAATTGGGTGGTATATATATCAGGAGTGGAGTAGTTTGGAATACACAAATATCATATTGGGTGTAGTTGCAATATTTATCGCATTAATACTTTGGTATGGTTTCTACCTACTCTTTGCTAGCTTTACTATCTCTAATCCAAGAAATGGTTATCTTGTTGTAGCAAAAGAACTTTTAGGTATTACAAAATATCCAATTGATATATTTGGTAATACATTTCAAATATTATTCTATACTTTACTACCAATAGCTTTTCTAACTACTGTACCAGCAAAAACATTCATGGGTGAGGGAAGCTATATCGTTTTGCTCTGTGGATTACTTGTAGGAATAGCTACTGTAATAATTGGAAAAAACATATGGAACAGAAATATACGAAACTATGTTAGCTCTGGTGGTTAGATACTGCTACTAGAACTTTGTCTAATACCTCTTTCGCAGATTTACCAGTCATTGGAACTGCAGATGCATATACATGACCTCCACCACCTAGCTCCTCTGCGATATTACTCACATCCTGATATCCTTTTGTACTTCTAAATGAAACATACCAACTATCTTCTTTGTCGAAATCTGGTTTGATTATGAAACCCCAGTGTACACCCTGTATATTTCTAATATATCTATCTCTCAAAAAACTTTGAGCTTCATTTACACCCTTCTGTTTTATATTTATTTCATCCACATCTTCTCTATCTATATACATATATGCCATGTCTTTTTCTATGGTTAAAGATTCTAAATATTT
>DAOSSC010000020.1:0-8303 GCA_035377085.1 Candidatus Dojkabacteria bacterium | reverse complement strand
TATACAATATTGGAACTTTCAAACGTATCTATCCCATCCTCAAGACAGAGTGAAAGATTAGATGCATCTGTAACGATTACTAAGTCAGCCTCTTGGTTCTCAATCTTTTCAACGATGTTAATATCTTTCATAAAGGGGATATTGATAGTAGGTTGTTGTTTAGCAAGCAGAGTAATCTCTTTTTTAGAAAAATTATCCTTTAAAAAGCCATATGTAGCTAGCATACTGCAAAAGGCATCTAAATCTGGTCCTTTATGTGTAAGGATTAAGATACTCTTAGCGCTCTTAATTCTTTTTTTAAATTCTTTTGTCTGTGATTTCATATTCTTGATAATACCAAGTTTGGAGAATATAATAAATGATTAGTAACAAGATATAAATTGAGGATATATCCTAATGATAGATGTTAAAAGAATAGTAGAAGAGAGAGAGTATGTGGAAAAAGCTTTACTTAAGAGAGTCGCAAAAGAGAATTTAGACTTGGATTCCATTGTAGAGTTGTATAACAAACGAAGGGATTTACAAATGCAGTTTGACACAAAGAGAGCTCAGCAGAACAGTTTCAATGAAAAGATGGCAAAGGTGGAGAAAGGAAGTGATGAGTTCAAAAGTACAGTAGCAGAATTAAAAGAAAAATCAGAAGAGGTAAAAAAGATTGAAGAATCTTTAAGAGTTGTAGAGAAAGAACTTAAGGAGAAGTTAGATGTTCTTCCAAATATTCCAGAAGAGGATGTAGTGGGTGGTGGAAAAGAGAATAATGTAGTTATTAAAGAGGTTGGGAAGAAGCCAACTTTTGATTTTGAGATTAAGGACCATGTCCAACTTGGAAAAGAATTAGGAATCTTTGACTTTGAAACAGCATCTAAGATAGCTGGAAACAATTTTGCAATGTACAGGGGACTTGGTGCAAGGTTAGAGTGGGCATTAATCAATTTCTTCATATCAAAGCACATAGAAGATGGATATGAAATGGTAATCCCTCCAAATCTTGCAACAGAAGAGTCTGCATACATAGCAGGACAACTTCCAAAGTTTAAAGAGGATGTGTACTGGGTTCAGGATGGTCTGTGTTTAGTGCCAACCGCAGAAACAGTTCTTACAAATATCTTCAAAGGAGACATACTCGAGGAAAAAGATTTACCTAAGAAATTTTTTGCATATACTCCGTGTTACAGAAGAGAGGCTGGGACATACCGAGCAAATGAAAAAGGACTAATTAGAGTGCACCAGTTTAACAAAGTAGAGATGTACCATTTCACTACAGAGGAGAAATCGGAAGAATCTTTTGAAGAGATGGTAAACAAGGCTGAGGCAATAGTTACAGCACTAGGCTTACACTACAGAGTCGTTAAGCTTGCTGCAGGAGATTGTGCTGCAGGTGCGGCAAAGACATATGACATTGAGGTTTACATACCTTCTATGGACATGTATTACGAAGTAAGTTCTGTCTCCAATGTTAAGGAGTACCAATCTAGAAGAGGAAATATGAGATACAAACCAGATGATGGAGGTAAACCAAAGTATATGCATACTCTTAATGGTTCAGGCTTAGCTACAAGTAGACTAATGGTAGCTCTTGTAGAGACATACCAGAATCAAGATGGAAGCATAACTGTTCCAGAAGTACTCCGACCATTTATGGGGAATATAGATAAAATTTCTAAGTAATTAGAATGAGCTTTTTTTTCGGTTTTTTCCCAGATGAAAATACCAATTACAAGATAAGGAAGGTAGTAGGGGAAGTAGGAAGAGTTTTTGCTGACTTCCAGATTCCCGTTAGATGGAGTAAACCAGAAACATATCACATGACTGTATTGCATGTAGGAGAGAGACTTTCCATTTTCAAACGATTAATATGGAGATTCAAACTAAAAACAATATGTATAAAACCATTTAAAGTGTCTTTCAATACAGTAAAACTAGGAATTTCGAGGAAGTACAAAGAATTGGTATACCTAGATACTAATGATGGAGGAGATGTTATGAGAGAGATGCTTCTTGATATGCGAAAAGCTTTAAAACTGAAAGATGAGGGTAACTTTGTTCCTCATTTGACCCTTGGTAGGGTAAGTAAAGATCTTTCAGACGAAGAATATTCCAATTTATGTAAAGATTTAGCAGTAGTAGCAAAAGGTTTAGATATTGAAAAGATTGAATTTTATGTAAATGATATAAAATTAATAAAAAGTTCTGGAGATAATTATTCAGTCTTGATGAATTTAGTAGATCTTTCCAAAACTAAATCATAATTATCCACCCATATTGCATCTTTATTTCTTTTAAACCAAGTTCTCTGTCTTTTAGCATACCTCTTTGTATTTTTAATAATCTCATACTTAACATCCTCAATCGTTTTTGTACCATCAAAATATCCAGTAAATTCCTTGTATCCAATTATTTTTGAAACTGTAGAATTGAAAAGGTTGTTATCTTTAAGATAAATATTTTCTTTGAGTAATCCATCATCAAACATTTGGGTAACTCTTTCTGTTATATTTTTTTCTAAATGTCTTTTGTCTACATTCATAACAAGATAAAGGCAATTCATTTTCTCACCTCTTTGCTTGCCTAATTCTCCCTTCTCAATTATCCGTCTTAATCTCACTGGGTTTACAATATCACTCTCATTCAATTGATTTAGTATCGTTGAGTCAATCATGGAGTGTAGCTCTTTAATAGATTTGTTTTCTAAATCTTCTCTTTGTGGGGAAGCATCTTCCTCTTTAAGTGTGTAGTTGTAAATTACAGAGTCAATATATAATCCTGTGCCTCCCACTATGATTGGAATTTTACCTTTAGGGAGATTGTTTAAAATTTCTTTAACTTCTTTTTGGTATTTGTAGATATTGTATTTCTCTTTTACTGAGATATGACCGTAGAGGTAATGAGGAATTTCTTCGAATTCACTTTCTATGGGTCGTGAGGTTCCAATTCTAAGTTCTTTGTATATCTGTCTTGAATCCCCATTAATAATTACTCCGTTAATATCCTTTGCTAACTGCAAAGCAATTTTGGATTTACCTGAAGCTGTTGGTCCTGCAATTACAATGACCATGCTATTTAATTAGTCTAGGAAGAAGTATGTAATTTAACCAGATGGTTAAGATTGAAACTACTAGAGAAGATATTAGTAGAAAAAGAAGTGTTGAAGACACGAAGATTGTACAAAGACAAAACAATGTAATTAGCACAAAGGAAAGTTTAAATGTGTCTCTTAGGAATTCAGTGTACAGTATTTCAAATGTGAAGTTTTTGTTTCTCGAATTTAGACTGTAAAATCCAACCAAAGTTCCAAGATTTAAAATATTTACGAAAATTAGAATGAATGGTGAAAGGAGGAAGAGCTCTGAAATCCAGATGTCGAAGACAATCCTAAGAACGATGAAAGAAAGAATTGTTAGCAATCCCGATATGGCAAGAGAGACTATTGAAAAAGAGTAATATGCTTACTTCTTGTAAAAAGATATATACAAAGAGGAACAATTGCGAAACAAAGCAATGTAATTACAAGTGTTAAGAGTTTTTGATATGTTGTCCAGTTGTTCCAGAATGCTAAGAATATATCCATATTTATATCTTTCTTACTTTATTTATATACCATCCAGATAGTAGCAAGGTTATCTTGGAAATGGCAAGTAAGGCAATCGTGTCTCTTGCTACTATTGATATGTATCCAAACCCTAAGAATGTCAGTACTACTAAAACTCCAAAGAGAATAATATCTACATATACTACAGAATCTTTGTTCTCAGATATTACACGAATTAGAACCATAGTGAGTATCGCCTCTATAGGTAGAAGAAATGTATCTACAGGAATCTGTAAGAGTTTGAGAATTGTAAGGTAAGTGGAAATTGTTAGAATTGTAGCTAAGAATGATTTTATCAGAACAGGTTTAGATGCATTCTTGGAAATAAATAGATATATATATGAGATAAGTAAACCAGCAAATATTAAAACTGAAACCATGATGTAATTTGTTTGTGGAATATTTGGAATCATGTCTTTCTCGGAAGTTAAAGATATGTTAGTTGGAATACTGCCTGAGTTGTAAAGAATATCTATTATGTTAATTTCCTGTGGATCCTCTGTAGATACTGGAGGTGCAAATAACTTGTTTGGACCTGCTGGAACCTGTACGGGAGAAACAAAGCCATCTGTGCTTACTCCGACAGTCTGTCCCTCATACTGTGTTAAGAATTTGTTGAATTCTACGCTCTTTGCTGGCCAAAGTTTAAAAATTGCAAAGTACGACTCTGTACCTGCACTGTTTTTTAATTTTGTAATATATACATTTCTAAAATCATCTCTATTCCAATCTGTACTGTTGTAGTTTGTTGCAAGAAGATATGCGTATGGATTTTCTGGATCTTCGTAGTTTACATCGTCCTTTCTTGTAACAATTTCTACTGCGAATCTGTTTTTAATTAGTTGCTCTGTTAAATCTTTCTCTTTAGAAGTGGTAATTGTAACCATGATGTCATTTCCCTTTTGAGCTACAGACATCTGTTCAACTCCGAATTTCTCTAATCTTTTAAAAAGTACATCTCTTGTTTTCTGGATGTCTTTTTGTTCTTTAGAATCAATAGTGAGAAGATATTCTTTTGACCAATAGGAAGAATCTTTTGTATTAAGATTGTATGGTGTGTTGTTTAGATATTTCTCCGTAAGAGGTAGCGCAATTAGTATTGTAGCTACAAATACTGAGGATATTAAAATTACAAAGATGTAATTTAGCAGAGACACTATATTTATGTTGAGTTTTAGTTTCGGTAACTTCATTCTAGAGTAAATCAGATATCTGTCCAAACAGAATTATCTTATCGTTTTCCAAGATATTCATCAAGAAGGGTTCTTTCTTTTTTCTAGCGAAGTCAAAATCTTCTTTTGTTATAGCACTAAATCGAATCTCTCTTCCTAGCTCTTTCTCTACTTGTGCAATTGCATTAGACAAATCTTTTATCTTCATTGTTCCTATTACGAGTAAATCTAAATCAGTAGGATTGTTATATTCGTTTTTTAGGAAGCTGTCTGTTAGGACAATGACCTGTATACCTTCAACTGTAGCTGTCTCTTTTAATATTGCAGTCCCGATTTTAGACTCTTTGAAAAACATAGATCTTAGTTCCCAAAGTATTGAACAATCTTTGTTAAGTTTGTAAACAAGTTTATTACCTTCTTTATGAGATTTCAGAATACCAGCATCTTGTAAATTAAGAAGCTCTCTTCTTACTGCATTAATTTCTTCATCCAGAATTCTAACTAACCCACGTACATGAAATGACGCATTGAAATTTGTCATGTATTGGTCGAGAATTTTAACTCGGACCTTTGATATAAAAAGATTCTTTAGCATAGTTCCCCAACCTGCTTAATATTATTGCTCAATTATATCAAATTTTCCGTAAGTTTGTGGAACCATAGCAATCCAAATCATCCCTCGGTTAAAGGATATCTCTTTTCCTGAAGAATCGTAGTACATAGTTCTATCTGTTCTACTCTTTTTCTTCCATTTTCCATCTATGATTTTTCCATCCTGAAGTATCTTTGCATTTCCCTCTCCAATTGTTGTGATAATGATATGGCTCTTTGAATCTCCAGTATAATTCATCTTCACCTCTTGTATTACGACATTCTTTGCACTTATTTGTTTGTTTGTCTCTTGATCAATGTCGGCCTGACCACCGACTTTTCTGAAGTATCTGTTTGTACCCTTGTCGTATGTCCAAATGGCATCGTACTTACCTCCGTTTGGCAGAGATGTATGAAAGACTGTTTTAACAACAGATTTCTCTCCCCTGTCTACTATCTCAGCATCTCTTTTAAATTTCCATTCATCAATTGTTGTTGGGAAATTATTCCATTTATATTTATCAGCCTTTTCCCATACTCCTTTGATTGAAGTGTAGGCATTATGTGGAGCATATCTTCTACCATCATCCCATCTCCAGAAAAGTTCAATATCTGCAATCTCTTTGTAATAATGGATATTACTGCATGCATTGACTCTTGGATCTGTGGAAGAAGCACAGCCAACCCTTACAAACAAAGGACTGTATTCACTTGCCCATTCTAAGTAATACTGTCTTACACTTCTTACAGAACCAACCTTCTCTGGTCCCTCACTCCAGTAAATTGCCATGTGTCTAGTGATTCCTCCCTCTGCATTTGCCTCTATTACGATGTCTGCACTGCTAATGCCAGATAGTGGTCTAGCATCTGCATGATTGCTTGACATTACTGCGACGGGTCTTCTTTTCTTAAGTTTATCCATTTCTGTTTTTGTAAACAGTACTCCATTTAGTGGACTAACTTCGGTTCTTGGTTCAGACGGCTTTTGTAAAGAGGACAGAGATCTAGAAAACGGAGAATTACTGTCAATTGAGGCAACAAAATCTTCTGCAAAAGGAATAACTGTTTGTGGAGGTACTGGTTTTACTTTGTAGATACCAAAATAAAAGAAGAGACCCAAACCACAAAGAGTAAGGAATGCGACAATTGAAAATATTAATATATTACGATCTATTTTCTTTTTCTTAGGTAATTTCTCTAGTACTTTTTTTTCTAACTCTTTTGTCTGTTCTGCAATAGCAGGAGCTTTTATTTCGGTTGGTTTAATTTCTCCTTTATTGTCAGATATATTTATCTCTTTTGGCATGGGCAGAGTACTCTAAAATATATAACCATAGTATCACCATTTTAAAGAAAAATGAAATAGTGGTAATATATTGATATATAAAATGTAAATGTATTACTATGAAGAAGATAATATTCATAATTGTAATACTTCTTCTCTTAGGAGCGGGAGCATATTTCATATTTAAGAAACCAAAGGTAGAAGATACCAATAATACAGATACAACCATAGAGGAAGAACAAGATACTGAAACCAAAGAAGAAGAGAAAGAGGAATTAATAATTCAGGATGAAGAAGACTTTACAGGTTTCTCAGATGATGATCAGGTAATTGGGGCAACTACAGAAGACTTGTTTAACATTGAGTCAATTACAGACGAGAGTAAAACTGGATACCATAGATTCTCTTTTAACCTCTCGACAACTGGAACAGATGATCCATATGTAACTGCTAAATACAATTCTAGTACAGGTGTAATTAGGGTTGAATTGAATAGTATAGATAGTGACAAGAGTGGAATCGGATACCAAAAGGACAGAGCAATTAACAAAGAAGGGATAATTAGACTTTATCATGCTGTAACAAGTACTGCGGATAAAGAAATTTACGACATCGGTCTGGCAAAAAGTACAATCTTCAAATTATACAAACAAAGTGGAGATGGTCAGCTTAAGGTAATACTTGATGTTAAATATCCCGGAGAGGTTACCTCTACAATAGATTTGGGAAGTACAGAATTTTCTACAGAGCTACAAGATATTTCTGGTATTGCAAATGCAACAATTAAGAGTTATTCATACAGCTCTTCTGGAGGAATTCTAAAATTCGTATGGAGTGTAACTGCTGAAGGAGAGAATCCAATACCATCTGTAACAGGAGAGTATTTAGATGACAATACTCTTTCAATTAAGTTCACATCTCTAACATTAGACAGAGTTGTTAATGCAGCAAGTAGCTTAACATTACCAACTGGTATAACCATAGATTCAAGTAAAGAGGGTTCTGCAAGCATATACAATTTCATAGTTGGTTCCAAGAAAGAATACAAATTAAGTGCAACAACAAGTCCAAACCAGGTAATATTAGAAATAGACCTTTAGGTAACAAGTTTACATTGGTAAATAGTGAGAATCTTAAGAATTAAGTAGAATATTTAATATACTAGAGGACATACATGATTCGGGGTATAGTCTGTGATTTTTACAATGTGCTTTACAATTCTTCCCGCAAAGAAATAAATTCAGAAGTTCTGGGCATTCTTAAGGAGTGTTATTCCCAAAATATTCCATTATTTCTTTTTACTAATTCTTCACTTCAGTTCCTTCATTCGGAAAATAATAAAACAACTTTTCTAAATATCTTTTCTAGATATATATCAATGTGTGAATATAATTTGGTAAAACCAGATGATAGAGCATTCGAGATATTAATGAAGGAGATAGGATATGATCCAATAGATGTTGTTTTGATAGATGACAAGGAAGAGAATATTGAAAAGGCAAAGGAATTAGGATTTAAAGTAATTCAATATATTAATCCAATACAGTTGAGGAAAGAATTAAACAATCTTGATATAATTATCTAACGGGGTGTAGTTCAGTTGGCTAGAATGCACGCATGGGGTGCGTGAGGTCGCACGTTCAAGTCGTGTCACCCCGATTTATCC
>DAOSSC010000019.1:1870-11433 GCA_035377085.1 Candidatus Dojkabacteria bacterium | reverse complement strand
CCATATGTTCTCTTAATTTTCTGCTTTTCTCTAAGTTGAATACCGTAGTTAGATAATCTAGTTCTTCTTTTACTCCCGTGCTGACCAGGAACAAATGGTTTTCTTTGTAATCCATTCTTGTCTGAAAAGGATCTCTCACCTTTTAGGTGAAGGTTTACTCCTTCTCTTCTACTTAATCTTTCTTTTGGTCCCGTATATCTACCCATTTAATTAGTTAATCGTTATATATTATTATTTTCTTGGCAGTTTTCTTGCTCTACAACCATTGTGTGGAATAGGGGTTCTGTCTACCAACATAGTTACCTTAAGTCCAGCACTATCTAGTCCTTTTACAGCAGAGTTTCTTCCTGCTCCAGGTCCTTTTATGAACACTTTAACTTCTTTTAATCCAAATTTCTTTATCACTCTTTCTGCAACTTCCATAGCTGCCTTTGTTGCTGCAAATGCTGTGCTTCTTCTTGCCCCTTTGAATCCAACCATACTTGGAGATCCCTGTCCTAAAACTTCTCCATTCTCATCTGCAAGTGTAATTATTGTGTTATTAAAAGTGGATTGAATTGAGGCCATTCCGCTTGTAACAACTTTTTTCGTTTTTTTACCTGTCTTTACTTTTGCCATTTAATTAATAGTTATGTTATGTTTTCTCTAATACTCTTTTAAGTCCACCAACTGCTCTTCCTCTTCCTTTTCTTGTTCTAGCATTATGTCTAGTTCTCTGACCTCTTACTGGTAATCCAAGCTTATGTCTGATTCCTCTGTAACATCTGATATCTTTTAATCTTTTAATGTCTCTAAAGATGTTCTGCCTTAACTCTCCCTCAACTACAAAGTTCTCTTCTATATATTTTCTAATCACATCTAATTGCACCTCAGTAAGATCTTTTATTTTTGTATTCTCATCTATCTTAGTCTTCTTACACATTTCCTTAGCACTAGCTTCTCCTATGCCGTATATACCGAGCAATGCTACCCAGAGTTTCTTTTCATTTTCTATTTCTATTCCCGCAATTCTTGCCATTAAATATAATTAAAAAATATTAACCTTGTCTTTGTTTATGTTTAGGATTCTTTTTGCAATATACAAAAACCCTCCTACCTCTTTTTACAGAATAACAATCAGGACATCTTTTTTTTACAGAAGCTTGTACTTTCATTTTAATTCATATATCTATATGTTATTCTTCCCTTTTCTTTATCATAAGGAGTCATCTCAATTTTGACCTTATCTCCCTCAAGAATTCGAATGTAATGCATTCTCATCTTGCCTGATAGATACCCTATCACATTATGCTTTTCTCCGTTTACATCTATCTCAACAACAAACTGAGTGTTTGGCAAACTTTCTTTTACCACTCCCTCAAATTCGAAAACTTTTTTACTATCAATCATTTTTCGCTATTTTATGTAAACAGACTCCCAAGCATTATATCAAAGTAGCGCCTTTGTTTCAACAAAATCGTGAAAGAATGCGTTACCTGAAAGGGAACAGGAAAAGAATATCAAAAAAGAGGACTATTTACAAGTTTAATTGCTTAATTATCTCTTGATGAATCTCTTCAATTCCTGGGGAAGCATCAATCTCTTTTACTATGCCTCGGCTAGAATATTCGGCAAGTATGGGAGTTATTGTTTTCTGATACTCACTATACAAGCTCTTTGTTCTTTCAAGAGTATCATCTTCTCTTTGAGATAATTTCATACCACATTTGTCACAATAGCCTTCCACTTTCTCCTTTTTGTACTTTTTGTGGTATGTAGAGCCACATCTTGGACATGTCCATCGTAAAGTTCTTCTCTCAATAGCCATTTCTTCAGAGAGTTTTAGATGTAAAAACACATCCAATTTTCTGCCATACTGTGCGAGCAATTCATCTAGCAATGGAACTTGTCCAATATCTCTTACAACAGAAACTAAAATCCAATCTTTCTCTTGATTAAATTTCGTTAACCATTTTGAAAACATTTTGTATGTTAAATCGTTAGGGACAAATTTTCCCTTATGCCAATATTCATACGCCTTGATTGCATCTATATCTCCTTCTGAGTACATAGCTCTAAACATCTCTCCTGTTCCAATCTTCTCTATTTCGAATTTGTCGACAAGAAGTTCAACCTGGGTATCTTTTCCTGATCCAGACGGGCCGTGAAAGAGTATCGTTTTCATAATTTAATTCGCTCTAGATTATCAAAGAATATAATAGCACAAATATATAACATCAGAAAAGAATCTATTATTTAATATACTATTTTCAAATTCATCAATTGTTCAAAAGCACACATTAGAATAAGATTTATGCGATATTTCCAGAAAAATTGTATTTATCATATTTATAACCGAGGGAATCGGAAGCTAAAAATATGTTTAGATCCAGAAGATTATACAAAAATTATTTATTTAATAAAAAGATTTTTCCCCACACAAAGTTTTGATATCCTCGGATACTGTATTATGCCTAATCATTTTCATCTCTTAATAGTTAAGGTTAAAAATCAGAAGATATCATATTCTATGCAGATGCTAGGGTCTGCTTACACGAGATACTTTAATAAGAAGTATGGCCTTGTTGGACATTTGTTCCAAGGTACTTATAAATATAGAAATGTCACAACAGAGAGACAATTGTTATCAACTTCACAATATATTTACAAAAATCCACAAAGATTATCGACCAGAAGGTATCCTTGGGTACATGTAGATAGAAAGTTAGTAGATGCGTATGCTCTCATTCTTTTTCAGATGAACTCAACCCCTATAGCTTATTAACTCACTATCAGGAGTATACCAGTACAATCGTTCTACAGGGATAATTTACTTACTTAAAGATATTTGTCGTAGCTTCTTACAATCATCATTGATTCAATCTGTCTCTTCATATCAAGAACAACCCCAACAACGATTAACAATCCCGTTCCCGAGATTACGGTTGCAGTTATGAATCCAGTATTTATGAAAATGTTTGGCAAGATTGATACCAAAGCCAAGAAAAGAGATCCTACTGCTGCCAATCTAAAGCTCACCTTTCTTAGATATTCTGATGTCTCATTTCCCGGTCTGATACCTTGAATAAATGCTCCTTGTTTCTGTAAATTCTCAGCAAGTTCATCTGTATTAAATACTACCGTAAGGTAAAAGAAAGAGAAGGCAATAATAAGTACAAAAACTGAGATATTATAAATATATTGGTTATTCATCATCTCCAAGATTTTGTTTCCCCACATAGTTATATTCTCAGAGTAATCTTTGCTTACAAGAAACTTACCTATTAGTTGTGGGAAAGAGAATAAAGACATTGCAAAGATTACTGGCATGACACCAGACTGGGTAAGTTTGATAGGGATATAACTTTCCATAGATCCACCCGCACGAACTCTTCGAGAGTATTGTATCGGGATTCTTCTTTCCGTTTGTGTAATTACTATCGTTGCCACTATCAATAACACGGAGATACCAATGAAGAAAGTCTTCTGCAAAGGATCCATTGTTAAGAAGTTTGTTCTAATTGTTCCAGGAATCCCTGCAAGAATTCCAAGCATAATTAAATAAGATGTTCCACCACCTATTCCATCTTCTGATATTAGTTCTCCCATCCACATCATAATTACTGCTCCAGCGGTTAGTGTAGCAGCCATGACAGCTAATTCCATGGGACTAAGTGTTCCAACAAGTCCAAATCCTCGCAAAGTTGAATATATTACAAAAGATTGTAATATCGCCAAAGGTACAGTTGCAAGTCTTGTATACATACTAATTTTTCTTCTACCATCTTGCCCTTCTTTTCTCAGCTCCTTAAGTTTAGGGATAACCGTTCCTAAAAGTTGGAATATGATTGATGCATTGATATATGGGGTAAGACCGATTGCAACAATGGTTGCTGATTCTAAAACACCACCAGATACAGTGGAGAGAATATCTCCAAATTGAGTACCTTTAAAAAGTTCTACTAAGGCATCGGCTGGAATTCCAGAAATTGGCACAGCGGAAAGTATCCTATATATCAGAAGTATTAAAAGAGAGAAGATTATCTTATTACGAATCTCCTTTGTCTTGAAAATAGACTTTATGCGATCTTTTATATTTATCATTTTTAAGAGGCTATTTTATAGATCCTCCAGCTTTCTCTATCTTTTCTCTAGCAGAGGATGACACTAACTCAATTCCTTCAATTATTATCTTCTTCTTTATATCTCCATTACCTAAGATCTTTACTGAAGTTGCATTTTTTCTAACAATTCCTTTTTCTTTTAGTGATTCAACTGTGACTGTTTCTCCTTCTTTATAAATTTTTTCTAATGTGAATACATTTACTGTTGCATTCTCTACCTTGAACTGATTATTGAAACCTTTGTATTTTGGCATTCTTCTGTAGAATGGTACATTACCACCCTCAAAAGAAATTAAAGATTTATGTCCAGTTCTAGATTTCTGTCCTTTAGCACCTCTTCCAACTGTATGTCCTCCAACTCCACTACCGTACCCTCTTCCGATTCTTTTCGCCTTCATTACTCTAGTTTTTCTTCTTGTTATTGTTTCTAGTTTCATTATCTTCTTCTATTTACTTTATTTCGATCTGTTTTTCTATCTGTTTTCTTCTCTTTGCTTTTTCTTTTTGCAGCTTTCTTCTTTTTCTCTTCGTCTATTTCCTTCTTAACTTCAATTCTTTCTCTCATCTTACTCATTTTCCTTAAAACTCTACCATTTCTAAGAGCTTTTAAAGCTTCAAATGTACAGTACGCATTTGCATTTGGTTCTTGTGTACCAAGAATCTTTCCATATACACTATCAATTCCTGCTAATTCCAAGACTGTCCTTACAGATGATCCTGCGATTACACCTGTACCAGTTCTAGCTGGTCTTAGTAAAACTTCTGCAGCTCCATATTTGTATGTAATCTCATGTGGAATGGTATCTCCAATTAATTCGATTCTCTTCATCGCTTTAGTTGCAATTCTTTCTCCTTTTTCTACGGCACTTCTTACATCTACTCCTCTTCCAAGTCCTACTCCAACTTTTCCATTATGATCCCCAACAACCACTACAGTACTAAATCTCAATCTTTTACCACCCTTTGTAACTTTCGCTACTCTTCTGATGGGAAGAGACTTCTTGTCGAATTCTTTTCTTTCCCTTCTTTCTCTGTTGTACATTGGTTTCTCGTCCATCATTTAATTTCTAAATTTTAATTCCATTAGATCTTAACTCCTCTGCGAACAGAGCAATTAACCCATGATATCTGTATCCGCTTCTATCAAATACTGCACTGTCAAACTTACCCACGATTTTAGCAAAATCCTTAGCCATTTTCTTTATTTCATCACTTTTCCTCTTACACATTAAAGATTTAATAACTATATTCTTATCATCATCTGCTAATCCAGCATAGAAGTATCTATTGCTTTTGAATACAAAGATTCTTGGCTTAGTACTAGTTCCACTTAGATTTCTCCTAATGTGTAACTTTCTTCTTTGTCTTTTTTGGTCGTTATTTTTTTTCATATTTATGCTGCTACGCTAGATTTAGAACTTTTCTTCCTTACATACTCACCCTCATATCTGATTCCTTTTCCCTTGTATGGCTCTGGTTTTCTTATTCCTCTTATTTTTGCTGCTAGTTCTCCAACTTTCTGTTTGTCATATCCTTTTATTATTATTTTTGTTTCATTTGGTACCTCTATTTCGATTCCTTCGTATGGCTGTACTTTGACTGGATGATTCCATCCAAGGCTCATAACTAAGGTCTCGCCTTCAAGCCTTGCTCTGTATCCAACACCTACCAATTCCAATGTTTTTGTAAATCCATTTTTCAACCCTTCAATTGCATTTGCTACTAACATTCTGTATGTCCCATGGTTAGATTTAGATTGTTTTGCTTCATTCTTTCTTACCAAGTTTACAATGTTCTCTTTGATTTCTACTGTTAATTCCTTTGGTAATGTAATCTTGATCTCAGCTTTTGCATTAGAGACAACAATCTCCTGTCCATTGACAGTTACATTTATTCCTTCTTCAATTGTTATTGGCTCTAAGCCTATTCTAGACATGATTACCAAATTTTACAGATTAATTCACCACCAAGGTTCTTACTTTTAGCCATTGCTCCTGACATAAGACCCTTTGGTGTACTGATTATTGATATTCCTCTACCATTCATGATAGGGACAATCTCTTTCTTAGTTACATATACTCTCTGTCCTGGTTTACTTACTCTTTCAAAATGAGAGATAACAGGTTCTAATCCATCATACATAATCTCTACCTCTAACATTCTTCCATTATCTGTATATTCTTTTATCATTTCTTCTATCTTCAATACCTCCAAGATACCTTTATTTATCTTGGTATTAACAACTTCAACAGTTTCTTTCTTTCTCATTATTCCATTTTGTAATCTTGCCAATAGGTCGGCTATTAAATCGTTCATTGTATATATTCTTAAATTACCAAACAGCTTTCTTAACACCTGGAATCTTTCCTTGGCTTGCTAATTTTCTAAAGCAAACCCTACAGATTCCATAGTGTCGTAAATAACCTCTAGATCTACCACATAATTCACATCTATTGTAGACTCGTGTGCTAAACTTAGAGCTTACTTTCAATTTTCTTGCTTTGTATTCTTTAGCTTCTGTTGACATTTTTTCTGAAAGGGAACCCAAATTTATCTAAAAGTAACTTCGCATCTTTATCATTTTTCGCAGAGGTAACTATTGTTATTTCCAAACTCCTTATCTTTGTTACATTATTTGGATCTATCTCTACAAATACAGTATGATCTTCTACACCTAATGAATAGTTGCCTGCTCCATCAAAAGATTTTGGATTTAATCCTCTGAAATCTTTCGTTCTTGGAAGAACAACATTTACCAACTTATCAAAGAACTCCCACATTCTATCACCTCTTAGCGTTGCTGATACTCCTATCTCCATACCTTCCCTTATCTTAAATGCAGAAATTGCTTTTTTAGCTTTATTAATTAATGGCTTCTGTCCAGTTATTAATCTTAATATCTCGACTATTTCTTCAATCGATGTTTTGTTATTTACTGCTTCTCCAGCACCTACATTCACAACAATTTTTTTTAATGTAGGAACCTCCATAGGGTTCTTAAATCCACCCTCTGTCATCAATTCTTTTTTTATTTTATTGTTATATTCCTCTCTTAATCTTGCCATCTTTATTTCTTTATTGTTTTCTTAGTTACTTTTTTTGCTACTTCTTTAGCCTTCTTCTCTTTTACTGGTTCTTTCTTAACTTCTTCTTTTTCAACTTTCTTTGTTTCAATATCCTTACCACATTTCTTACATATTCTTACTACATTCTTTCCTTCTCTCCTTAAACTTACTCTTGTTGCCTTATTACATATTGGGCATATTAACATTACCTTAGAAACTGGGAGTGGCTTCTCAATACTCAATATCTCAGATGTCCTCTTCTTCCCATCTCCTTTTAAATGTCTTTTGTAAATATTCAATCCTTCTACAACTACCAATTTCTTTTCTAAATCTACAGCAACAACACGACCACTCTTTCCGTTGTCTTTTCCATATAATATTTTTACTGTATCTCCTTTTTTAATCTTCATGTTTTTATATTTAATTACAAAACTTCTGGTGCAAGAGAAACTATTTTATCAAAACCCTTCTCTTTTAATTCTCTTGCTACTGGTCCAAATATTCTTGTTCCCTTTGGTGTCTTACTCTTTGGATCAACTAGTACTCCTGCATTGTCATCAAATCTAATGTATGTTCCATCTTTTCTTCTATATTCCTTATGCGTTCTAATAATTACTGCTTTGTCGACATCATGTCTTTTTATTCCTGCATTTGGAGTTGCTTTCTGTACTGCTACATTTACTATGTCTCCTACATATGCATATCTTCTTTTTGAAGAACCAGGTATGCCAAATACTTTAGCTACCTTTGCTCCACTATTATCTGCAATTGTTATTCTACTTTGTCTTTGTATCATCGTTTTTTTCTACTACTATCCATTTAACATTTTTTGAGTATGGTTTACTCTCTCTTATAGTAACCTTATCTCCTATATTTAAATCTTTCTCCGTATGTGCAAAGAATACCTTGTTTCTAGTTTGTACTTTCTGGTAAAGAGGATGTCTCACAACTGAGTCAATCCTTACCCTTACAGTTTTAGTCATTTTATTGCTAACGACTTCTCCTAGTAACTCTTTTTTTCTTCCTTTTTTGTTAATGTTGTTTTCCATATTTTTCTTTGAATAACGGCCTGTATTCTATCAATTATTATCGTTATACTCAAGCTTTATATTAATCTCTTCTGTACAAATTTAACCTTTATCGAAAGCTTCTGTGCTCCAACTCCCAAAGCTTCTCTTGCTACTTTCTCATCTACACCACCTATTTCAAAGAGTATTGTTCCAGGAACTACTACAGCCACATATCCTTCTACTGCACCTTTTCCACCAATCATCTTACTGTTTGTAGATTTCATAGTGTAAGGTTTGTGTGGAAATATTTTAACCCAAACTTTTCCTTTTCTATTTGTAAAATTTGTTATGGATCTTCTTGCAGCTTCTATTTCCCTTGCATTAACCCAACCATTCTCCATAGCTTTAAGCCCGTAATCTCCAAAGACAATTTCATTATTTGAGGATGCTACTCCTCCCATTTTACCTCTGAATTCTTTTCTGTATTTTCTTTTACGTGGCTCCAACATAGTTGTTTATACTAATATATTATTCTTCACTTGCTACTTCAGTTTTATTTCCTTTGTATATCCAAACTTTGATACCCATTAGTCCTGCGTCTATTGTTTTTGCTGTTTCTTCTGCATAATCTATATCTGCTTTTAATGTTTGTGCTGGTACAGAACCTGCTGTTACTTTTACAGTTCTTGCTTGACTTGCGTTATTGATTCTTCCAGATACCCATATTCTTAATCCTTTTGCACCTGCCATCATGGCTTTCTCTTTTGCACTCTGAACAAGAAGTTTGGAAGGTTGTCTTCTTTCAATACCGTCTGCAATTCCTCTTGCGATTATTGATGCGGAGATATCTGCTTTCTTTACCTCTCTAATCTTAACCTCAATGTCAGCTCTTGTTAATCTCTTTAATTCTTTCTGTAATTTGTCAATTCCTTCTCCACCTCTTCCGATAGCTACTCCTGGTCTTGCAACATAGACAATAACCTCTACTTTATTTGCAAATCTGTTAATCTCTACCCTATCTATTCCAGAGTCTTTCATTGTCTCTTTAATTTTTTCTTCTATTTTGAGATCCTGCATAAAGATTCTAGGGAAGTTCTTTTTGTCTGAATACCAAACAGCATTCCATCCTTTGTTTATTCCCATTCTAATTGCAATTGGATTGACCTTTCTTCCCATGGTTATTTAACTTTTAATTCTAAATTAAGATGTGATCTTCTTTTATTTATCCTTGAAGTTCTACCTCTTGATGCAAATCTAACTCTCTTAAGAGTTCTGCTTTCATCAACAGATATTTTACTTACAACTAGCTCATCTTTATCTACACTGTGTAATTCTCTTGCACTTGCGATTCCTGAGAGTAGAGCTTTCTTTACAATATCGCATCC
>DAOSSC010000019.1:0-1770 GCA_035377085.1 Candidatus Dojkabacteria bacterium | reverse complement strand
TCTCCCAATCTGTGTCCTATCATTGACTCTATTACTAAAACTTCCTCGTGTTTCTTACCATTGTGTACCAAGAATTTCATTCCTACCATTTCAGGAGTTATAGTGGATGCTCTTGCCCATGTTTTAATAGGTGTCATCTTACCACTATCTCTTGCCATGGTTACTTTCTTCATTAATTTTTCATCTGTATATGGTCCTTTTTTTAGTGATCTTGCCATTTTAATTACTCAATAATTTATTTCTTAGCAAAAGGTCTATTCTTAGTCCTTCTTGTTTTAATAATGAACTTCTCTGTCATACTGTTGTGTCTAGTTCTAGTTCCAATTCTGTGTCCCCAAATATCTTTAGCGTGTCTTCCAATAACACCTTTACCTTCACCTCCACCGTGTGGGTGCTGTACTGCATGCATTGCCATTCCTCTTACTGTTGGTCTCCATCCTAGGTTTCTCTTTCTTCCTGCCTTACCCAATTTAACATTTACCTTATCTTCATTTCCTACTAAACCAACTGTTGCCATACACTCTCCATACACCAATCTAATTTCTCCAGAAGGCATTTTTAGCTGTACATATTTACCAGTAGTGTCTGGTCCTTGTACAATTATTGCACCACCTGCAGATCTACCAAATGTAGCACCTTTCCCTGGAATATTTTCTACACAGTGAACAATAGTACCAGAAGGGATGTGCTTTACCATCATAGCGTTACCAGGTAAGATATCTGCTTTCTCTCCTGAAACCAATGTGTCTCCGACTTTAATTCCCTTAGGAGCAATGATATATCTTCTCTCTCCATCTGAATACTGCAAAAGTGCTAAATGTGCTGTTCTGTTAGGATCAAAGTAAAAGCCTTCAACTTTTCCAGGGACACCAAATTTATCTCTCTTAAAGTCAACTACTCTTACTCTTCTCTTAAAACCACCACCTCGGTGTCTTACAGTAATCTTTCCCATATTGTTTCTTCCAGATTTCTGTTTTTTAGCAACAGTTAATCCTCTTGGACCTTTTGTCTTCTTCAAACCTGACCTGTCTCCTAGTTTGGTTCCCCTGCGTGATGAAGTTGTAGGATTAAAATTTCTTACTGCCATAATTATTTAGCTAAAAATTCATCTATCTTATCTCCCTTTTTTAAGGTAACAGTATATTTAACTGCATCTGATTTTCTATATGATTTGTTTGTCTTCCAATTCTTAAACTGTTTTCCTGCTCTTACTGTGCTATTTACTTTCTCTACATGTACTTTGTACTTTTCTTCTACAGCTTTTCGCATCTCAATCTTGTTAACTCCTCTATTTACTAAGAATGTATATTTATTCTGTGCATTAGCTATGTTGTAACTTTTCTCAGATATAACTGGTTGTAGTTGAATATTTTTACTTTCCATTTGTTAATCTTTCCTCTAAAAGCT
Source organism: Candidatus Dojkabacteria bacterium (assembly GCA_035377085.1). Classification (GTDB taxonomy): domain Bacteria; phylum Patescibacteriota; class Dojkabacteria; order SC72; family SC72; genus JAKPKF01. Next base: position 363 of record DAOSSC010000019.1, on the reverse strand, counting down.
TAACTACATTGTTGTCTACTAATATTTTCTTTGTAGAAGCTAAGTGTTTTGCATTTACCTTACCACCTTCTATAGTAATAATTTTTTCCATATTTCTAAGTGTAGCTATTACATTTTTATCGTCTGATATAACCATAATTCTGTTGTGCTTATCTCCTTCAATATCCTTTCTAATCTTATTTAATTCTGTTGCTTCTATGTTTATGAACTCCAACTCTTTGTTTCTTAATCTCTCAGAAAGCATTATACATGTCGCTTTTCTTGCCATACCTTTATTAATTCTTTTAGACCAATTCTTGTTGTTTGGAACAAATGTAACACCTCCACCAACCCAAAGTGGTGATCTTATGGAGCCGGATCTTG
>DAOSSC010000018.1:2603-11727 GCA_035377085.1 Candidatus Dojkabacteria bacterium | reverse complement strand
ACATCAAAAGTATCTTCTTTCTTTGCAAGTTCAAGACTTGCAAAGAAAGAAGATACTTTTGATGTTCTAAATAGGGATAGATATTTAGATCTCGAGGTTAAGAACCTAGATGACAGGATAACCCAACTAAGACAGTACATGGATACTCACGATCTCTCAGAAAGAGAGATTATAAATTTGCAGGTAGGAATTCAAAGGCTAGAACAAGCAAAGGTAATCGTTGGCGGTCAACTTCTTAACCCTGAAAATATCCATGTTGCACAGAAGAAAATTGATTCTTCAATAGATTCATTTAAATTACAAATGAATCAAGCAAGAGCACAGGGGGATATGGATTCTGTGAAGTTATATAGGCAACAGATAAAAGATTTGCGTGCTGGAAAGAGGGAGCTGAATAGTGTAATGCTTTGGGGAAGAGTTGGTCAAATAGAGGGATATATAAACTCTTTAAACGGTATTTACAAAGATGGAAATTTTATTAAATCATATCTTGATGGATCATTCTTTGACCCAAATAGAAATTATCTCTTTAGGCCTACTGCGGATAGGGATGTGAAGTTTAGTTTCGGAGAGAAAAACGGAGAGATAGGTATTCATGTAGCTGCTCCCACTAAGAATGCTTTATTAAAAACATACAACAACACATTAACAAATCTGTACTATCTCACCCCAAAATCCATTATGAAAAGCCTTTTTGTAAATGGGGAAGGCTTTGTCTATTTAGCTTATATGAAAAAACTAGGCTTGGAAGGTAGTTTGAAAGATATCCTACATAATAAAAAATTCGAAATCAGTATAGAAGATCTTCTTTCAACTGGAAATGCACAAACCTATTTGAACAATATTCTTTCAGGTACAAATCGTCAATTAACGCAACAAGAGATTGAAAAATACACAAAAGAGTTAAAGGCACTAATGAGAAGATCTCAAACAGCAAAAATATTCTCTTTTACACAAAGAACCAGAGACAAAGTTAGGAAATTCTTCGACGACAAGATTTTTAAAAAAATGAGACAGAAGATTTACGATAAATTAATGGCTCAAAAGGCATTTCAAGTTGCTGGGGAAGTACTTGGACAGTGGCTTGCGAAGGGTGGCATACAAGTATTTGTAAAAGGTTTAGTAATAGCAGCTGCAAATGCTGTGGGAATTGCAACTACAGGAGGTCTTGCAAATTTCGCGATAACAATAGTAACCTCCTTGCTTGTAGATGTCATGTATGGGATTATAAAAGTTTTAGCAATGATAGTTATTTTTGCATTTGTTGGAATTTTTGCGCTGGCTTTTATGCTTGGTAGTAAGTCAACATATAAACATGCACTAAATAGCTATGCATATACTACAGTAGTACCAGGAGAAGTAGTTACAAACCCAAACTTTAGAGGATTGTATCCAATAGATGATGGAGAGATTCCAGGAGAGCTTCATCCATTTAGTGGAGGATCACTTCCTGATGGAGTTCAATGTTTAATTGGCACGGGTGGTTTTAGATGTTCTCAGGGTCCTTTTAGTAGTTATTCTCACTCAAAAGTTGCAGCCATTGATATTACTGATGGTGTAAGAACCTTCTATGCTCCTACCTTTTGTGATGGAAGTAATTGTGTAGTTAAAACGGTAGCTGAGGTCAATTGCACAAGATGTGATATCCCGAGTATGCCAGGATGTCATCAGTTTCCAGCGGGTGGCATGGTAATATTTGATGCAACATATGGCTCTACAACCTACACATTCAAACTAATACATGTTTACAAAGATGTGAGCGTTGGGCAAAAGCTCTCTTCTGGAGAAGCTGTAGCAGATATAATCCAAGCTGGCCCAGATCATGAAAGGATTGAGAAGTGCTCCTCAGGGCCTCATCTCCATCTTGAAGTAAAAGCAAATGGTAGTTCTGTAAACCCAATGGATGTAATGACTGGACCAACATCCTCTGGTGGTTTTGCGTGTAATATTAGTGCATGTCCTGTAAATTAGTATGAACAAAAAGACAAAAACAATATTAATAATATCCTTCTCTTTACTCTTTGTAGGAGTATGTGTAGGAGTGTATTTTCTTTTAACAATTCCACCAAAAACATATCCAAAAGATCCAATCGAGCAAACATCCTTATATACTACATCTCAAGAGATTAACTTTTATAGCGAAGATTTAGAATCTAAAGATTATCCCTTATATGGAGTATCAAGCGAAGTAATGTTAAAAGAAGTCGAAGCATTTGTATCTACTATTGCTCCTCAATTAAAAAAAATTTCTAATGACGAAGGAGCATATTATGAATGGGGTTTTAAAGAAGATTCTGTGACATACAACCTTACCCAAAATGCCTTAATGTTTTCATTTGCAAATGGTATCCCCTGGGATGAAGCTGATATCTCTGCGTATACATTCAAAAACTTTATGAGAAAATTCTTTGCACAAGATTGGGAATACAAACTTTCTCAAAATGAAATAATGCCTAATGGAAAAGAGATATATTATGCGAACAGAACTATTGGTGAGAATAAAATAGAAACTAATGAATATAGATTAGAAACAGACTATTTAATTTTTCAGGGAAGTAAAATAGTAGGAGGGAAACTGCTCTTAACACATTTTACAGATACAGGAATAACCCTACCTTTGCTTGGAGCAAAAGATCTAAAAAAATATATAAATTTAGATAACTATCCTAAAGAAATATATCCTAATTTTTCTTCTATAGATGCTAATGTTCTAAATGAGATTGATTATCTCTCGGATGAATTTGAATCTTTAATAAATACTTTAAATAACTGTTCAAGTGGTTCTGTAGAGACAGTATATCTATACAAAAACTTTAAACAAGAATCACTAACCCCTGTATACAAAATTGACCTGCAGTGTGAAATAACATATAAAGAAACTAAATATACGATACCAGCAACAGGATATGTAAATGCAGTAGATCCAAAGTACATCTCAGCCCTAAAGTAAAAGAATTAGAAAAAATTTACCATATAATGATAGAATAAGATAATGATAAACCTCATTAGAAAAATGAAAATACCACTTGCTATTCTTTTTACAATTATTCCTACATCTGTTTTTGCATTTAGCTACAGTAAAATCTCTACTCTTAAATATGACCTTTCGCTCTCAGACCAAACCAATACAATATATGCTACCCCTACAACCATATATTTAACACAAGTATCCACTCAATCAGAATCATTGCAGAAAAATCCAGAGCTGTGGAGTAAAGCTCTTTTCTACTACTCAATAACAAAATTACATTTCTCGGATATGCCATACAATTTCCTCATAGATGAATCAGGAAGGATATATGAAGGAAGACAAGGAGGAGTAGGAGCTAACCCAGAATTAAAAAATGTTGACAAAGCAATTGTCATAGGATACCTTTCCAACGGTTCAACCCTCACAACTGCGGCAAGTAACTCACTCCTTAAAATGGTTAACGATCTCTCCACAAGCTGGGGAATATCCTCATACAAGACAGTAAGGCTACAACTAGATGCAAAAGAAGGCTCTCTAAGCACAATTGTTCCAGTAGATTCAACGGGTGACTTTGCTCAATCAGTAAAAGAAGCACTTGCAACATGGAAAGGCTCTAGTAGAGAAAATCTTCCATACAAAGCAGAGATAGTGGAAATCATATACGAAAAGACTGTTGTAATTGGAGAGAAATTGGAGGTTACAGTTAAAGTTAAAAATATGAATGATTTTACATGGTTAACAGACAGAACCCCAATATATGTATCAACCAAAGATGGAAAAGACAGTAGTTTTGCAATCAATGGTGTCTGGGATAGTTTTAGTAAACCAACCCACATAGAAGACAGGGCTGTTAAACCGGGGGAGATTGTAGAATTCAAATTTAAAATGCAACCAAAGATTAGCCCAGGGAAAGTCACTGAAAGTTTTGAAATTATGAAATTTGACAAAAAACCTTTTGCTGGATCCACGTTTGAAGTAACATTTACAGTAGAGAAAGGTAAATATACTTTGGTGAAGGTATATTCTCCTCAATATGGGTTTGCTAACATACGAGAGTGTCAGTGGTATAGCTGTAAAATTATAGAAAGCGCACCCGAAGGTACAGTATATATTCTTAAAAAAGAGTCAGATGGATGGATGCAAATACAGTATGATGAGGATACCATTGGATGGGTAGTTTCCAGATTTATGAAAAGAATTTAGTACTAGATTTACTTAATACATACAGTTGTGGAACAAGACATAATACTTGGGAAGCTAAATCCCCAACAGAAAAAAGCTGTTATGTGTACAGAGGGACCTCTTCTAGTTTTTGCAGGAGCAGGCTCTGGTAAAACACGAGTCATAACAAACAGGATTGCTTACCTAATAGCAGTAAAAGGTGTTAAGCCAGAAAATATCCTTGCCGTTACATTTACAAAAAAAGCTTCTGGAGAGATGCTCGAGAGAGTTAGAAAACTTCTCAAAGATTTAAATAGAGATGTTACAGACCTTCCAATGATTGGAACCTTTCACTCCATTGGGGCAACACTCCTAAGAAGAAAAGCCCAAGAAGTTGGATTACTCCACAATTTCTCCATATATGATTCAGATGATTCTGAAAACCTCATAAGAGAAATTATGCTTGAGATGCAGATAGATATTAAACAGATTAAACCGAAGGCAATTGCACACTTCATAGAAGCTGCCAAAAACGATATGGTAACACCAGCACAATTCTCTAACCATTTTGGTGGGTACATAGAAGATATCGCTGCACAGATATACCCTGTATACCAAAACCAACTTAAAGCACAAAATTCTGTTGACTTCGGTGACCTTCTTTTTCTTACTGTAAAAATGCTAGAAGAAAATGAGGAAGTAAGAAAATATTACCAAGACAAATATAAATATATCCTCATAGATGAATACCAAGATACTAACAATGCTCAATACAGATTTGCGAAATTACTCTCTGAAAAACACCAAAACATCTGTGTTGTAGGAGATGATGACCAAGGAATATATGCATGGAGAGGTGCAGATATTAAAAATATACAATCATTTGAAAAAGATTTTAAAAATGTAACAGTTATTAAACTAGAACAAAATTACAGATCTACAAAAAATGTCATAGAGGCAGCGGTCTCTGTTATACAACAAAACAACCAGAGGATTGTAAAAAATCTTTGGACAGAAAATAACCAAGGAGAAACAATTACTGTGTACCAAGCAAGAGACCAAGAAGAAGAAGCAGAGTATGTTGTTGAAAACATTAGACATCTAAGAGACCTAATGATACCTCTAAGTAATGTTGCTGTCCTTTACAGGACAAACTACCAATCTCGTGCAATTGAGGAGGCAATGTTGAAAGAAGGTATACCTTACAAATTAGTGGGAGGATTTAGGTTCTACGAAAGAAAAGAGGTTAAAGATATAATTAGTTATCTTCGTTTTATGTACAACCTTAAAGATGAATTAAGTCTTTCGAGAATTTTAAATATTCCAACCAGGAAAATGGGTCCAAAAGCTGTTAAATCTCTGCATAAATTAGCAAAAGAATGCACATGCACAATTGGAGAATTTCTTGTCGGGGCATTTGTAGTCCTGAATCCAGAATACAAACATCTATGTGATATCCGAGAGATTTCTATGTCTAAAATATCTGAATTACAAACAGAGTTTGAAAAATTGAAATTAGTTATTAATCTCTTCGGTACACTATATTTCCAATCTAAAGAAAAAGATGTTCTTGAATTAATAGATATAATTCTAGAAAGGACCAAATATATTCAGTGGTTTGATGATGGAACAGAACAATCTGATATGAAGAAAGAAAATATAACTGAGCTTAAGAATGTTGCATATACCTATGTATCGAAGTTTGGTAAGCAGAGCTTAGAAATGTTTTTAAATGAAATTAATCTGATAGAGCAGGAACAGGACAAAAACCAAGACGGAAGCGGTAACTATGTTAATCTTATGACTCTTCACTCTTCAAAGGGTCTAGAATTTGACTATGTATTCCTAATTGGTATGGAAGAGGGACTACTTCCTCATTCAAGAGCATTTATTGAAGAGAAAGAATTAGAAGAAGAACGGAGACTCTGTTATGTAGGAATAACTAGGGCTAAGCAAAAACTATTTCTTACATTTGCAGAGAATAGGTTAACCAGAGAAGGATATTCAACCCAACTACCTTCGAGATTTCTTGGAGAAATACCACAAAACCTTTGCGAATATTTCAGCTGGAATGCTTAAAGCCAACTCAGCTCTCCATATTTATCAACATAGAGCTTGTAAACAGCCGGCCACATTCTTGCAGGGTTTGCTCCTCCTCTGACTTTTTCCAAAGTCCTTTTAATCTGAGCTCTACCATCGAAAATATTGTCATTTGGATACTGTTGATACCAAAGGCATGGATCCCATTGGAACAAACCTTTGTAATATGGATGCCTGTTGTTTTCTGCATTACAACCGGATTCATATTTCATTGTCCATTTTAACCATCTCTTCTCTTCTTCGGAAGCTTTAATGGTATCTACATAAGCAAACCAGTAGTCACAGTTATTTCCAATTTGTGGAACCTCCTTTGGAGAATCGTCTGGACCTTTGATTATATATATCTCTGCTCTTGGCTCTCTTGTAATATCTTTCTCTAATATCTCCTCCATAACCAATTCTCCTCGCTCGTACACTCTTCTTACCTTCTGTGTCATTATTCCAAGAACTCCCTCTTGTTGCAGAACTTTCTGACTTAATCTCTCACAAAGAGTGCCACCTTTCACAATTCTTTGGTATGGAATTTCTAATTTAACCTCGTCTATGGTATCTCTGTAGGAGAAGACATATATATATGAATTGTTGTAAAGAGTGTTCATTGGTGAAGTACTTACAACCTTTTTCATTGTACTAATAGGGTACCCTAACTCTAACAAAGCGAAAACAGGGGAAGAAGCCGTAGATATGTGCTTCTTAATCTCACCTTCGTAGTTTACAACCACAACCTTTGGAGTATATCTCCCTTTCTCTACATCAGCATCAATACCGTATACCATGTGTATTAGAGTATTACTTCTGTACCTTGCTTCTTTATCTGTCCAATTAGCCGTTGGAATTAGACTCATCACAAACATGAGCGCAATAGCGAGCACAATTCCAATTAATCTAGTCTTAAACATAAATTAGCCTATTTTAACATATATGTAAGAAAATATTTGACATGTATTTATTCCTAATCTATATTCAATTAATGAAAGAGAAACTAAAAAAGCTTGCTCCATGGTTTGTATTGGCAGTAATTCTTCTAGGAACGGGTATCTGGTATTTACTTAGCAAAAGGATAACCCAGGAGCAAATTACATCTTACCAACAAATTATCTCTGAAGCAGATTCTCAGTATGAGGCTAGAGAGTATTCTACGGCAATTAACAGATACTACGATGCAGCAGATGTTATACCAAGTAGAGTTGAGGCTTACGAAGGGATAGTAGATATTCTGTTGTTAAAAAACAGAACATCAGATGCAGTTGAGATTGTCGAGAAATCCGCGAAGAATATTAGTAACTATGATAAATCTATCTTGTATTTGAAAATAGGGAACAAATATTATGAAGATTCTCTCTATGATCAGGCGTTGAGTACTTACTTGGATGGATTAGGAGTCGGAATGACAAATTCAGAGCTTGAGCTTAGTATTGCTAAAACATACTTGAAAAAAGGGAATTTAAATGATGCCAATACATATCTCTCCAAATCCATTTACACAGAAGATACTTTGTACGAATCGACTCTTTTGCGTGCATACATTCTTGCCACTACCAATATAGATGATGCTAAAAAGGTGTTAGGTTCCATACAACCCTCTGATACATGGAAGGCATTCTACGATGAATTCTCTGAGATACTTGAAAGTCTTACAGAAGATTCAAAATTCAACGCTACTAAATTATCTAGGGTATATATTAATAGTGGATATCCCGTACTTGCGGTTAATTTGCTAGAGCCTCTTTCTGAAGACATTACTGAATATCTTGAAGGAGTATATTTCCTTGGTCGAGCATATCTGGATTCTGGAGAGTATGACAAAGCAATAATACAGTTTGACAGGGCACTCTCTTTGGGTGGAATGGAAGAAGATATTCTTTGGGGACAAGCAAGGGCATATTTACTGAAAGATGACTTAGAGAACTCTTTTAGTAGCTACGATAAAGCAATTTCATATGCAGGAGAAGATGTCTCTCAAGAATTAGTCTCAGAATATATGGATCTTTTGTTGGAGAATAATCAGACACTTCGAGCAGATGAGATGGTTAAAAAACTAATGAACTATATTTCTTCGCCATATATTCGCCTTTATGGAGTAAAGGTTAACAAAGCTCTAAATGATTCTAAAAAAGTTGATTACTACATAGGTCTTTTATCCAAGATGAAGTTAAATGATGCAGAGAAAAAAGAATATATGTATCTTAATGCATCTAATCTACTATCTAAAGGGAAAACAGATTTGGCTGCACAAGTCCTAGAGGAGTTGGTGAAGTTGGACAGGTTTAATCCCCAGTATTACTTTGTAAGTGGGCAATTAGAATACAATTTAGGTAATAAAGACAATGCAAAGGAGTTGCTCAAAAAAGCGATTGAATATGATACAAACAACCTAGTTACAGAAGAAGCAAATCAACTGTTGTCCCAGATATAGTAGTTCTGATATAATCCCTACTGCGAGAGTGGGAACTTTCCTTTGTTTGTATTGTTAATTTTTATATTAAAAAAGATGGATAAGACAAGTTACAATGTGAAGATGCCTTTAGATATGATTAGAAATATCGGTATCATTGCACATATTGATGCAGGAAAAACAACAACTACTGAAAGACTTTTGTTCTTTACAGGACAAGTTCACAAAATTGGGGAAGTACATGAAGGAGCTGCTACTACAGACTTCATGGTTCAAGAGCAGGAAAGAGGAATTACAATCATGTCCGCAGCAGTAACCTGTTTCTGGGATTACAATCAGAAGAGATACAGAATCAATATTATCGATACTCCAGGACATGTAGATTTCACAGCAGAGGTAGAAAGATCACTTAGAGTACTAGATGGAGCTGCAGTTATCTTTGATGGAAGAAAAGGTGTAGAACCTCAGTCAGAAACAGTATGGAGACAAGCAAACAA
>DAOSSC010000018.1:0-2503 GCA_035377085.1 Candidatus Dojkabacteria bacterium | reverse complement strand
TACTTCAGAGTTTACTCTGGGAAGATAGATGCAGGTACATATGTATTAAATTCGACAAAGAATATTAAAGAGAGAGTAGGAAGACTTGTCCTTATGCATGCAGATGACAGGGAAGAGGTTCCATCATTGAGAGCAGGAGATATCGGGGCTATTGTTGGTCTTAAAGATTCAATAACTGGAGATACTCTTTGTGAGGAAGCAAAGCCAATTATTCTTGAGAAGATAGACTTCGCAGAGCCAGTTGTGTCTGAAGCTATTGAACCCGCTACCAAGTCAGATGAAGAGAAAATGACAGAAGCTTTGGTAAGATTAACAAAAGAAGATCCTACCTTCAAAGTAACAACAGATCAGGATACAAGTCAGACAATTATTCATGGAATGGGTGAACTTCATTTGGAAATTATTGTAGACAGACTAAAAAGAGAATTTAATGTTGAAGCAAAAGTTGGTAAACCACAAGTTGCTTACAGAGAAACAATTAAGAAACTCGTACCAGAAGCAGAGGGAAGATATATTAAACAATCTGGTGGTAAAGGTCAGTATGGACACTGTTGGATTAAATTGGAACCAAATACTCAGGGTAAAGGTTTTGAATTTGTTAATGAGATTAAGGGAGGGGCAATCCCAAGAGAATTTATCCCTGCTATTGAGAAAGGTATTGTTGAATCTATGAAGTCTGGAGTTGTAGCTGGATATCCAGTAGTAGATATTAAGATAACTGTATATGACGGATCTTACCATGATGTCGACTCCTCAGAGGCAGCATTTAAAGTCGCTGGCTCTATGGCATTTAAGGCAGGATGTAAGATGGGAGACCCAATACTTTTAGAGCCAGTTATGAGAGTAGAAGTTGAAACACCAGATCAATATATGGGAGATGTAACAGGATCGCTAAGTAGTAAGAGAGGACAGATACAGGGAACCGAAAGTATTGGAAATGGAATTAGTAAGATATCTGCGTTTGTTCCTTTGTCGGAGCTATTTGGATATACAAGTGAATTACGATCAATTACTAGTGGTAGGGGAAGTTCGAATATGGAACCATCCCATTATGCAGAGGTGCCAAAAAATGTAGCAGAGGAAATTTCTGGAAAGAGATAGTCCAAAAATACTGCTAAATTACTATAAAGCACTTGCAACTATCATTACTTTTTGATAATATTCAACGCAGATTTGTAAAACTTACAAATCTTGTATAAGAATAATATTTATTTAATTTATTATAAATATATTATGGCAGACTTTAATAGAACAAAGCCACACATGAATATCGGAACCTTGGGTCATATCGATCATGGTAAGACTACTTTGGTTAGAGGTATTCTAAATGCTTTTTATCCAGACGAGGGAAGAGCAGGAATGATTGATAAGCTAGATAAAGATCCTTCTTCAAGAGCAAAGTCAATCACAATAGCAGTAGCACATGTAGAATTTGAGACTGAGAACAGACACTATGCATTGGTAGACTGTCCAGGACACAAAGATTACATTAAGAACATGATTACTGGTGCTGCACAAATGGATGGTGCAATCTTGGTTATCTCCTCAAATGATGGAGCAATGCCACAGACAAAAGAGCATATCCTTTTGGCAAAGCAAGTGGGTGTTCCTAAGATGTTGGTATTCATCAACAAGTTTGGTGAAGCAGATGAAGAGATACTTGAGCTTATTAAAGCAGATGTACAAGATCTTCTTAAGAAATATGGATATGATGAAAATTGTCCAATAATTGTTGGAGATGCTCTTAAAGCTCAAAATGGAGAGGAAGAGGGACTTCAGGCGGCTAGAGATTTGATGAAGGCTGTTGATGAGTATATTCCACTTCCAGAGAGAGATATTGAGAAACCATTCTTAATGCCTATTGAAGATGTATTCTCTATCGAAGGTAGAGGAACAGTTGTAACAGGAAGAATTGAAAGAGGAATCATTAAAGTCGGAGATGCTGTTGATGTACTTGGAATGGGAAAAAAGCCACAGAAGACTGCAGTAACAGGAATTGAAATGTTCAACAAGACTCTTAAAGAGGGTCAGGCTGGAGACAATGTAGGTATACTTTTAAGAGGACTAAAGAGAGAGGATGTTGAAAGAGGTCAGATATTGGCAATACCAGGATCTGTAAACACACACTCAGAGTTTAAGGCAGAAGTATATGTACTAAGCAAAGAGGAAGGTGGAAGATGGACACCATTTGTAACGGGATACAAACCTCAGTTCTATATTAGAACTGCGGATGTTACAGGAGAAGTAATTCTTAACGAAGGTACAGAGATGGTAGCTCCAGGAGACAATACTGAGTTTACTGTTAAATTAATATCTCCAGTAGCATTAGAGAAAGGTGTTTCCTTTGCTATCAGAGAAGGTGGTCAAACAGTAGGTCAAGGGATTGTTACAGAGATTATTAAGTAAGGTTTAATTGGGGGTAGGAGAAATCCTACCCTCTCTTTAAAATTAATTTAGCTCTTTTAAATAAAATGGTTAATACGACTGCAAGGATTAGAGTAAA
>DAOSSC010000017.1:5213-12732 GCA_035377085.1 Candidatus Dojkabacteria bacterium | reverse complement strand
GGAAACTTGAATATTAAGACTACCCATATACTACCAGCCATCATTAATATTCCAGAAGCAATCATTACTAAATCAAAATACATATCTCCCATGTTTGCTATTAATCCTACAGCTACACTAAGTATTACAGTAGATAAACTTACAATTGTTTCGTAAAAACTATACTGTCTTCCCTCTCTCCCACTATCTATATTCATTGCAAAAAGCTTTCTCCAGTTTGCTATATTCAAAGAGACTCCAAGCCCAAATACAAATTGGAGTATGTAGTAGTGCATAGGTGTTGAAATCAGGGGATACAAAATATATGGAAAACCCATAAGGATAATTCCTGCAATTAGGATAATTATCTCATCTTTATCTTTCTTTATTTTGTCTGTTATATACCCTATTGGAAGTTGAGTAATTGCTCTTGTTAAAAAATATATTGCTGTTCCAATACCTACGAACTCTATGCTTCCTGTTCCAAGTTTGTTAGAGAGATATATCCCCGAAAGTGCAGATATGATGAAAAATGGCCCCCATGCAAAAACATCGGCCATAGTAAGAAAAAGGACTACTTTGTTAAAACCTTTGGTATATTTCTTTAACATCTAGATAATGGTATCACAATTTTTAAAATTAAAGTACTTGTCAAAAACTTTTTCTTCTGGAATAATAATATGTAACCTAACCGTAACAGATCCCTATGCCTAATTCTAAGTATGATGTGCTAGTTGTTGGTGCTGGTCCTGCAGGAATATTCGCCTGCTATGAACTTCTAAATAAAAAAAAGAAACTCAAGATTGGACTCATAGATATGGGTCATAGAATTGAGAAGAGGAAACCCTCTGAGGTAATGTCTGGGTTTGGGGGAGCGGGAACATTTTCAGATGGCAAACTACATTTCACAGCTACACTCTCTCATGAGAAAGCATTTCATTTAATTGACAGTAAGGATTACCAAGATATTTTGGAATATGTGGATACAGTTTTTACAAAATTTGGAGTAGATGCGGAATATTTTCCCAAAGAAACAGAAGATTTAGAAAAATTAAAGGATGAAGCAATGGTAAATGACATTGAATTAGTGGTAAGAAAAGCAAGACATGTTGGAACAGATAAATTAAAAGAGGTGATGTCGAAATTTGAAAAGTATCTTTTAGAAAAAGGTGTGGAAATACTGGAGGATACTGAGGTTGTAGATATTCTTGTAAAAGATAATTCAGTAAAAGGAGTTGTAACTAAAGATGGAAAGAAAATATATTGCGATACTGTTTTACTTGCTCCAGGAAGAATAAGGGCAAGTTGGCTTCAAAAATTAGCAACTAAACTCAATATTCCATATATATATGACAAGGTTGAGGTTGGAGTAAGGGTAGAATTTCCTAATTCAATTATGAGGAGGCAGGCAGAAGCACTTTATGAAATGGTATATAGAGTAAGGACTAAAACATACCATGACATTGTACGAACTTTTTGTAGCTGTCCAAATGGTCTTGTAGCTAAGGAGGAGTATGAGGGGTATATATGTGTTAATGGACATTCAAATTCAGACCATCTTTCAAAAAATTCTAATTTTGCACTTCTGTGTGAGGTTAATTTAACAGAGCCAGTAGAAAATTCCATAGCATATGCTAAATCCATAGCCGAGGTAGCGTCAACTATTGGTGGAGGTAAACCAATACTTCAGAGTTTAGAAGATTTAAATAGTGGAAGAAGGAGTACTTGGAGTAGGCTTAAGAAATCTTTTGTATCACCCTCTCTTGTGGATGTTACTCCTGGAGATATTGCTATGGCACTGCCATACAGAATAGTAAAAAATATACAGGAAGGATTAGAAATATTGGATACCGTTATGCCAGGCATTCATTCTGGTTCTACCCTACTGTATGCCCCAGAGGTAAAGTTCAGATCTTCCAAAATATCTACGGACGAGGGATTACAGACCTGTATTAAAGGTTTGTATGTAGCAGGAGATGGTGCTGGTTTGTCTGGTGCTATTACAGGTGCTGCAGTTACAGGGATTATGTTTGCGAGAGGTTTAAATTAAGGAATTCAACAATGACCAACCTAGAAAGGAGTTTAGAAAAGAAAGGACGAAGGGCCGATTCTGTAGCTGTCATAGGAGCTATGTTTGGTGATGAGGGTAAAGGAAGAATAACAGATGAGCTTACGGAGTATTTTTTAAAGAAATACAAGAGAGTAATTGTTTACAGAGATAATGGAGGCTCTAATGCAGGACATACTATCTCCATGAATGGTAAAAAGATTGGTTTACACCAGATAGGGTCTGGAATATTACATAAAGGTTGTGTGGTAGTTTTAGGTAAAGGAATGGTTATACATCCAATAGATTTGTTAGATGAGATTGAAGAGGTAAAAAGAGTCTTTGGATTTAAAAATCTTCCGGCTAAATTAATGGTAGATGAAATGGCTGTGTTAAATCTGGATACTCACAGGGCGTTTGAGTTAGCTCTTAAAAGTAGATGCCAAAAAACTTTGGGTAGCCAAGCGGCGACTGGTAGAGGGATTTCTCCAAGTTATGCAGATGTAATTTTTAGATTTCCAGTAAGAATGAGAGATTTATTATCTGAGGATTGGAAAGGAATTCTTGGAGAACATTATGACCTTTACAAGGAATTAATCTTTGGCTTAGGTATGGATTGTGCTACTATTAAGGTAAAGAGGTTTAACAGTGAAGATATGGAATTGGGTAGTAAAAGGAAGTTTTTGAATAGTTTGGAAATGATTAGAGAGGAGTTAAAAGAGTATGTTTTTCCTATGAATGAATATATTAAGAAAGAATGGAACTCCTCTACTCCTTTCATATTTGAAAAAGCACAGGCTATTGGTTTGGATTCTCGCTGGGGAGTATATCCTGATGTTAGTGCATCGAATTGTTGTTTGGATGGTATCACCTATTCTACTGAGGGGATTGTAGATGCTAATGATATTTCGGCAAGATTTGGAGTTATTAAATCTACATATACTTCAAGTGTAGGAAAAAGGCAGATACCTACCTTTATGGAAGAGAAATATGCTAAACAGTTACGAGATGATGCGCACGAGTATGGCACTACTACTGGTAGGCCAAGAGATATTGCATATCTGGATTTGGAGATGTTGAGATATTTCTGTAAGGTTGGTGGTATTGAGGAATTGGTATTTACCCATATGGATATTATATATAAGAGAGATGTTAAAGTTTGTGTAGGATACAAGAGAGGAAAAGAGAAGACATATTACAGACCAGATCAAAAGCATTTAGAAAATGTAAAACCAATTTACAAGAGGTTGAAATACTGGAGTAAAGAGGATTTAAAGAAGTGTGAGAGATATATTAATATACAGAAGGAAGCTAAAGATTTTATACAGTTTGTCTCAAAAGAAACAGGGACAACACCAGTTATGGTTACATATGGTCCAGATAGAAGCGATACAATATTAATTTAGTTTTAAAAATATGATTGAAAGATATTGTCTTTCGCCAATGAAGGAACTTTGGGAAGATGAATACAAATTTCAGAAGATGTTAGAGGTAGAATTTAAGACTTGTGAGGCATGGAGTAAAAAGGGACTTATTTCGGAAAGCGACTTAAAGGAGATATTAACCAAAGGTGAGGTTGATATAAAAGATATTAGAGAAAGAGAGAAAACTTCTCATCATGAGACGGTCGCGTTTGTCGAGAGTGTTGCCGCTAAGATAGGGAAGTCAGGTAAATATTTGCATTATGGTTTAACTTCAAGCGATGTCTTAGATACGGCGCAATCGTTAATAATGCGAGATTCTCTTCTTATTATTATCAAGGAAACGAAAAATTTAAAGAAGATCCTTCTTAAGCAGGCAAGGAAATACAAAAATCTTGTAATAATTGGACGTACACATGGAGTTCATGCTGAACCAACCACTTTAGGGCTTAAGATTCTGCTGTGGGTTTATGAGCTTGAAAGAGATCTAGAGAGACTTGATGCAGGATTAAAGAATATTTCTTTTGGAAAAATATCCGGTTCTGTAGGAACATATTCACAGATTGATCCATCTATAGAGAAGTATGTATGCAGAGAGTTAGGTCTTAAACCAGCAAAAATATCTTCTCAGATTTTACAAAGGGATAGGTATGCAGAATATTTTTTTGTAATTGCAATGTTGGGTAATACTTTGGAAAAGATAGCTTTAGAGATAAGGCATCTACACCGAACAGAGGTTGGTGAGGTAATGGAGCCGTTTGAATTGGGCCAGAAGGGTTCTTCAAGTATGCCTCACAAGAAAAACCCTGTACTTTCTGAACGAATCTGTGGGCTAGCAAGGGTATTGCGTGGAAATCTTGGTATCTCAATGGAGAATACATCGCTTTGGCATGAGAGAGATATGTCCCATTCTTCAAGTGAGAGAATAATTCTTCCAGATTCTTCTTGTTTAATTCATTTTATGCTTATTGATATTCAATATATAGTGAGTAATATTGTTGTCAATGAGGTAAATATCCAAAGAAATCTTTCCTTGAGTGAGGGCAAGATATTCTCTCAAACATTAATGCTGAAACTTGTGGAGAAAGGTATGAAGAAGGAAAAGGCGTATAGACTGATGCAAGATATCTCTCTCAATATGGAGGGTAAATTTGTTGATATAGTAAAGATAAATCCTACTGTAAAGAGATATCTAAGCGAGAATGAAATAGAAAAAGCTTGTACATATCAATATTACACAAAACATATAAACGATATTTTTAGAAGATTTTCTAAGAGTTAAAAATGTTTAAAATCTCTGTTTGTAGTATTTCTTTCTGTTCTCCACTCTCCATGTCCTTTATTTTGTATATACCCTTTCTTATCTCATCTTCCCCTATAAACACAACATATGGTATTTTTAGCTTGTTAGCATAGTTCAAACTCTTTTTCATATTCCCAAACGGAGCAATCTCTGTTGGGATGAAATTCTCTCTTAATGTCTCTGCCAGTTTTAAACTGTACTCTCTGTTTTTTGTAAGTGGAAGAATTAATACTACAGTAGGAGTTTGATCTTCAATGTAAAGAATATCTTTGTTTTTTAATTGATCAAAGAGTCTTGTTAAACCTATGGATATACCCACTCCAGGGAATTTCTGGTTTGAAAAATAACCTGCTAAATCATCATATCTTCCCCCACTACATACAGAACCAATCTCTGGATATTTGTTTAAAATTGTTTCGTAAACAGTTCCAGTGTAGTAATCCAATCCTCTTGCTACCGTTAAATCTATTTTTACACTGGAAGATATTCCTAAAATATTTATTTCATCCATAACTGTTTCTAACTCCTCTACTCCCTGTTTGAATGTATCTGAAGAGATATCTGAATTTTTTAAGGATTCAATAATCTCCTTATTTTCTTTCTCATTTAATTTGTAAAAGTCAAAGATCAGTTCAATTTGATTATCATCTAAACCAATATCTTTTAATTCAACCTTTGTTTTCTCTTTACCAATCTTTTCCATACTATCCAAGACTCTTAAAGTGGAGACTCTATCTTCTATTTTTAAGGAATCAAATAAGCCGTTTAGTATCTTCCTATTGTTTATTCTAACTGTAAAGTCAAGTTCCAAAGAAGAAAATATACTGGCTATGATTGAGGGTATTTCTGCATCGTATGATAAATCTAGTGTGTCTCTTCCTATTACATCGATATCACACTGGTAGAATTCTCTAAATCTTCCAGCTTGTGGTTTTTCTCCTCTATATACCCTGTCTATGGCGTATCTTTTGAATGGAAAAACAAGATCATTTTGATTTTTTACTACATATCTTGCTAAAGGGATTGTTAAATCAAAGCGCATTGCCAATTTAGTATCACCTTTCTCAAACTGATATATCTGTTTCTCAGTTTCACCACCACTTTTAGAAAGAAGTATTTCTGCTCTTTCAAGTACTGGTGTTTCTATTGGTCTAAAACCATATAACTGGTATATCTCTTCAATTGTTCTTTTTAATCTGTCAAAAGCTATTTGTTCTTTAGGTAAAAGCTCTTGGAAACCAGGTAATACATTAATATTCATAATGGATACATTCTATTTTAATTGGAAGATATTGTCAAAAAACGATTATCTGTACCTGTAATATCTAAACTTTATATATCTGTCATACAATCTTTGTATTGGATATAACTTCTTGTTATATACATATTCATATGTTCTCTCTATCTGTTCTAGATATCCTCCAAACCCTCTCTTGTACTGGGAGTACCCAAATCCAGGATTACTTGGTTTGTATCTTTCCTCTGGTAATACTCCCCAGTTATTAAATCTCTTTATCCCCTCCCTCTGTCCCATTAACATACACTCCCATCTAAGTAGCATTGGAGCTCTTAATTTAGTGTCGATGTCTGTTTGTGCACTGTAAAGGCAAGATATTTCATCTCCATATACTGCAATTAGTATCATAGCCAGAATGTTTCCATTCCTTTTTGCTACACCCAGTCTGACTACGCCATTTTGAGAAAAATATTTGTGTAAGGTTGTAAAGTAAGTAAGAGGTCTAACATCAAAAGATTTTCTTTCTCCACTCTTTTGTAAATATGTATGGAAGAGTTTCCAATCTTCTATGTTGTTTGAAAAAGATATATCTATTCCTTCTCTTCTTGCTTTTCTAATATATGTAGGATAGTTCTTACTCATACCGTGTTCTTTGCACCATGTAAGGAGTTCTTCTTCTGTATTTCCTACTAAATCTATCATCCAGTTGGTTTCTGATTGTATGAAGTTGATACTATGCTTAAAACCTATATTTTGTGGGACTTTTGCAATTTCTTCTTTCTGTGTAAATGCAGGGTCTATCTTTATACAAGAGATGTTTTTGTTTTTAAAATACTCTACTAAAGCATTAAGTATGTTCTTGTATACTTCTGGTGTCTCTTTGGTCATTAGGGGGCCTCTAGGAAGGTATATTTGAGTACCGAAGGGAGTTTTTTCGAATATACAGAGAGAAATACCAAAAAGAGCATTATTTTCATCTAGAAAAGCTAGTCTAAGAATCTTTTTACCTAAATCCTTTTGAAATTCTCCCCATTCATATGTTTGTAAAAAAGTTTTTCTTTGGCATTGGTTTAGATATGTATCCCATATGTGTTTGTCTATTACTTCTGCTATATTCATATTGGATATGATACAATGAATATATATAAATTGTTAGCAAAAAATTTATGGGATATATAGATAATATTGAGAAGAAGACATTAGAGAACAGCAACTTTAGAACAGTACTGTTTACTGGTGGACATATGCAATTAGTAGTTATGTCACTAAAGCCAATGGAAGATATTGGTATGGAAGTACATGAGAATGTAGATCAATTCTTTAGATTTGAAAAAGGTGAGGGGAAGGTAATAATGAATGGAGAAGAGAGTATTGTAGGTGCTGAAATGGTTGCTATAGTGCCTGCAGGAACTCAACATAATGTCATAAATACATCACAGACAGAAGATTTAAAGCTTTATACAATATATTCTCCAGCTAATCATCCAGAGGGAACAGTTCATGTCACAAAGGAAGAAGCTATGGCTGCAGAG
>DAOSSC010000017.1:0-5113 GCA_035377085.1 Candidatus Dojkabacteria bacterium | reverse complement strand
TATTGGTGATATAATGCTTCGTTTGATGTAGATCTAAACGAAATAATCTGCCACATATAAATATCCATAAGGCTATATATATTTTTTTAATTTCGGTTATCTCTGCGAAGACGAAATTAAAATATATAAATAAGCATAATGGAATACTATTCCAGGAATAGAAACCGTAAAAGAAGATTTCAACCTCGAAATAACAGAGGGAGAGGAACCAATATGAATGTAAACAGATTCATAGCGAAAGCTGTGGAGAGTGAAATGCCCAATATCTATGTAGATGGACATAACTTTTCTGAATTTGATGTTGTGGGTCCTCTTAGAAAGAATATTCAATACAAAAAATATGATGTACCTACCAAGATACAGCATGAAGCCATACCCCTTATTCTTCAAGGGAGAGATATCTTGGGTATTGCAAGTACAGGCTCTGGTAAAACAGCTGCATTCCTAATCCCTTTAATTAACAAGATGATTAAAGATTCTAACCAAAGATGCTTGGTTGTCGAACCAACAAGAGAATTGGCAATGCAAATACAGGATGAGTTTATGTCTCTTGCAAGAGATACAGGAATTAGATCTGTATTAATAATTGGCGGTAGTAGTATGTATGCGCAAATCAATATATTAAGAAGAGATCCTCATTTTGTAGTATGTACTCCTGGGAGAATGAAAGATTTAAGTGACAGGAGAGTTATAGATTTAAGAAAGATAAATAATGTTGTACTGGATGAAGTAGATAGAATGTTAGATATGGGATTTATAGATGATATTAAATATATTACATCTAGACTTAATGAGAAAAGACAGTCCCTATTCTTCTCTGCAACTATGAATAGGAAATCTGAAGATATTGCAAATACATTACTTAAAAATCCAGTTAGAGTTGAGATTGAAACACAGCAAGCAGGAAAAAATGTTGACCAAGATATAGTAAGGGTAAGGTCAAGAGAAGAAAAGGTAGCATTGTTAACAGAATATCTAAAGAAAGATGAATTTGAGAAAGTTTTAATCTTTACGAGAACGAAAAGAGAAGCAGATAGATTGTCTGATAAACTTTTTGATGCTGGTATTAAGACAGGTGCTCTTCATGGTAACAAAGGGCAGGGTCAAAGAAGTAGAATAATTGAGAGTTTCAAGAGAGGTAACCTTTCTATTTTAATTGCTACAGATATAGCTTCAAGAGGATTGGATGTAAACAATATCACTCATGTAATCAATTATGATGTACCTGAGAACTTTGATGATTATATCCATCGTATTGGAAGAACAGGAAGAGCTGGAAAGAAGGGGATAGCAATTACATTTGTGGGATAAGATTCCTTTAAAAACGCAAAAGGATGGAGTACCAATATACACCATCCAGAGCAGGAATGTATGCATTACGGCATACTGATTAGGCCATGGTAACTTATAAATAGAAATAAATCTCTATTAGTGTCCCCTGGTGTTAATGTTCGAATCATCAACATATCTTTCAATTCCTCAGAAGTCTTCTACATAGAAAAATTGGTTCTATGCAGGGACCGGTACCAACCCGATAGGATTTGAAAGTCCTAGCATTTTCATAGTAGAGAGATAATGCAAATATGTCAATAGATTTCAATTCTGTAATTGCTAGAGGATAAATAACTTAAAGGAATTAAATTAAAGATTTCGTCATTTTGTCAATCTGAAAATATTATTTTGTATAAAGACTATAGCGTGATATTCACTAAGTCATTTATATATTTACATGCAGCGGATATTTCTGAGGATTTTACTGTTAATCCTGGTCTTCTATTTACTTCCAGTACATAATTTCTTCCAGTATCGGTATCTGTTACTACATCTACTCCTGCCCAATTAAGTTTGAGTGCTTTTGCAGATTGTATTGCTAATTCTAAAATATCTTTAGAAACATTTTTTACATTTACAAAATCTTCACTAGCACCTAAGGCTACATTATTTCTAAATTTGTCTTTAATCCTAGTTCTCCTGCATACAGATTCTGGTTTTCCATTGGATATGACTACTCTGTAATCGAAGGTATTGGGTATAAACTCTTGAAATATATATCTGTTGTATTTTCCATTTTCTTTTATTGTTTGTTCAATATCTGTTTTTTTGTCAATTAAATATACATTGGAACCGAGGGATCCAAGAGAGGTCTTGTATATACATGGAAGTTTACAAATTTTTTCAATATCACTAATGTTCTCGTTATTTACTTTTAATCCGTTATGGAAGAAGGTATTGGGAACAAGTATATTCTTTGATGCAAGAGAAAAGATATCTGAGAGTTTAGTGCTATGTGCATTTGTTTTGTTATGTGGGATTTCTTTGGATTTAAGGTAGAGGTGTAAGAGATATGCCATATGTGTTGTATTCCATCCTGATTGTATCCATACATAGTCATATTGCTTTAAATCTTTGTCTTTTATTTCTACATCTATCTTTCCATCTATTATTGTAAAGATGATGTCTTTTATGGAAGCAACATCTAATGTTATGTCTTTATGTTTGAGTTTTTTCTGTATTGCAATTTTTTCCTCTACGGGGATATTTATACCTATGGCTAGGACAGTGCGATTAATCATATTTGTGGATGAGGAAATTATCTTAGTATTATAGCATTTCTGAAGGATGTTTGGGGACTTTGTGTGAAATGGTCGTTAAAGCAAAAGAAGAAGCACTGCACTAAATAAATAGTTGATTTTGGTTAGAAATCTGGCTCCTTCTTTCTATTAACTACCACCACGGTAGTTAGGTATGTGAAATATATCATTTTGATGTGTGTGTGTCAATAGATAAAAAATGCCTGCTTACTGATGTTTTTTTAAACTCTGTTTTTAACGACTACCCTTTCTATTATTTAATATACTAGCGTAGTATAGAAGATTTAAGAGAGATGTAACAAAACTAGCTACATATGTTAGGGCAGCAGCATTTAGAACCTTCTTAGCACCAGATTGTTTGTCTGCTTCTATAAGATTATATTTTTTTATAAATTTCAAACCTCTTTTACTTGCATCAAATTCTACTGGTAGGGTCACCAATGCAAATACTGTAGTACTTGCAAAAAGGATTAGTCCTATTTGTGCAAGATTAAGAGCATTAAGAATTAATCCTACGAAAAAAAGCACATATCCTAAACTTGAACCAATATTAACCACAGGTACCATAAAAGTTCTTAGTTTGAATAGAAAGGAGGATGAAAATTTCTGACCTACATGACCAAATTCATGTGCTACAACAGCGATATTGGCAACAGAATTAGAGTTTATATTGTCAGATGATATATTTACTATATCTTTTCTTGGATCAAAATTATCTTGTAATTTACCTTGATTGGTTGCTATATCAATAGGAAAATCTTCTCTATCTCTGATAAGCTCTGCAGCATCCAATCCAGTCATATGACTTTCAGCAGGTATCTTAGAATACTTGTTGTATCTAATAGATATTAAAAACTGAGCAATTAATCCAAGGATTAAACCTGGTAGTGCAAAATAGAAATACATGGGGTCAATATAATACATGTTCTTACTTATCAAATTTAGTAAGCAAATTGTACTAGATTTTTGTTAAAAAACAAGAATTTAGACCTATTTAACCTTTACTTTAACTTCATTTTTTTAAATTCTTGAAACCTTCCTCGTTATACTCTCCCTGAATAATATGGGCATTTCTTTAAAGAAGGAGATAGTACCAAAAAATTGAAAATCCTTTGGGATAATATATTTCAATATATTTATATAATTAAGATATCAAATTTGATATTATGAAGGTCATGGATATTAGTTGGTTAAACGATATAATTGTTTGGGTTGGAAATTTTAAATATGTAGGAATGTTCTTAGCTGGAGTTGGCTTCTTTATGCCATCTGCCGCTATTGCACTTGTTTTGGGAGCAATAGAGGAAGAAAGTCTTCTAGGGTTAGCATTAGTTGGGGGGTTAGGGGGTGTATGTGGTGCAGCACTGTTGTATGCAGTTGGTTATTATTTTAGAAATAAAGATATTCTAAAATATATAGATGGAAAGAAAAATCTTCTTGGTGTTTCAAAGAAATCATATACTAAAGCATATGATCATGTAGTCAAAAATGGCTTGTTATATGTATTTATTAGTAGGTCTCTTCCATTTGTTAGAGAAGCATCTTCGTTAATTGTAGGGTATCTGAAATATAATGTAGTATTTGTTTTTGTAGCTACATTTGTAGGTACTGTAGGATATTTGTATGTACTAGAATATATAGGTTTAAAGATTGGTTTGAATGTAGCAGCTATAATGAAAACGACTAGTATATTAAATATGTCGATGCTCTTAATATTGGGTGTTGGAATATTAATAGCTACTCACTTTCTAAGAAAGAAACATTAAGTAAAAAGTTAGATATATTTAAGAAAGAAGAAATTATCCAAGAGTCTTATTCTTGCCGAGGAAGTATGCGAATGCTCCTATCACACCAATTGCAAGAACACTGATCCATAGAGAACTATCATCAGAATTATGATCAGATGTATAATTTGTTGTTGAAGTCTTGGCTTCGGTCTCAGGTTCCACAAATGTATTATGGCAATGCCTTTGGTCCCAAGCGACACCCCAATCATCACAATTTGTACGACAATAATGACAACCATCTGAAGCTGTATTTCCAGGGTGGGCAAAAGTAGGTGTAAACATTACGCAAAAGAGCAGTATTCCAAGGAAATATTTCATATAATTCCCTCAAAATAATTATTAATGGGAGGAGAATTTCAAAGGTTCTGAACATAATCCCCTTTATCAATTATCATCCTTATTAAGTATAGACTAAGTTCTAGATAGGTACAATAAATTGATTTCTGATAATCTAACAAATACAAATGTAGAGATTATAGACTATAGATTTTAAGATATGGAAGAAGGTATGTGAACATTCATTGTTGAATATGCTGTCTTAGTGATATAATTTGTCATTAAGATGATTCCTTTTTTGTATGAAATCAACAAGACAGAAACTTTCAAAATACGATGAAGTATATTGTATTAACTGTCATGTGGTGTTAAGTCTATCATTATCGGAAAGAAGAGGAGATATACCTATCATTTGCCCAAAATGTAAAGAATCTTTTTCTATAAAAAAGGCTGAAAAGT
>DAOSSC010000016.1:1429-13411 GCA_035377085.1 Candidatus Dojkabacteria bacterium | reverse complement strand
TCTCAAAATTGATACCTAAATCTTTAAAAAAATCTTGAAATTCCTCTAGGAATAACCTCTCTTCTTTAGAAAATATGATTGATGTCGGTACAAGAAGATTTTGGATGTCTAGTGCTTTCTCTTCCCGTTTTTGAATTTTCTCAAAATTAATTCTCTCAGCAGCTGCATGTTGATCTATTATCCAAAGTCGCTCATCTGTAAATTCAATGACAATATATTTATCAAAAATCTGAAATATATTTCTAATATCTTCTTGCTCACCTTCAGTAACAGTTAGTGCTTCCTTGGAAAAAAGTAAACTGTCTCTTACAGAGCTGTACTGTTTATCAAACCTAATCTCACGAGTACTGTAATCTTTACTCTGGGAATTAGTATTGAAAGATTCTCTTCTTTGAGCAATTGGAGAGGGTGTAGAGTCAATCTGAAATGAAAGCTCCTTGTTTAGTGCATGTTTAATAGCTTCTTCTATGGCAGAATACACTCTAAATGGATTTTCAAAGCGGACCTCTTCTTTTCTAGGATGAACATTAACATCTACTAATTCAGGATTAATTTTAATATTTATGTAGAAGTTTACTTTCTCTCCAAATGGCAGATATCTAGCGTACCCCTCATAGATCGCTCGCATAACCCCTCTGTCAATTACTGGCCTATCGTTTACAAATACAAATTGCCTGGTGTTCTTACTTTTGTGAGATGATGGATGCCCAGAGTATCCTTTTATTTTCATTCCATTTCCTTCGTATTTAATCTCTACTAGTTCTTCATGACCATATATCTCTTCAATTCTTTCCTTGCAAATATCTCCAGCCTTACAATTCTTTAGCGCACTTAAAGAGAGTACTTCTTTTCCATCTTTTTGAATTCTAAAAGATATATTAGGGAACACAATGAAGTAGCGATTGAGTAATTCGTAAATCTTTCTGTATTCAGTAGATGCAGATTTAAGATATTTTCTTCTTGCAGGAATATTGTAGAAAAGATTCTCAACCCTTACTGTAGTCCCTTGCTCTTTAGCAGCACTTTTTACATCACTCTGTCCTTTTTCATTTAATACTACCTGATTTCCAATTCCTTCATCTTCAAATTTAGAAATTACATGAACTTTGGATACTGAGGTTATTGTTGAAAGTGCTTCCCCTCTAAAACCCATACTGAGAAGAGTGTTAAGATCTTCTATCCTGCTAATCTTGGAGGTCGTGTGAGGAAGAAATATCTCTGGGAGATTTCTTTTTGGAATTCCAATACCATTGTCAGAGACCTCTATAAATTCAATTCCCCCATCCTTTATCTTAATCTCTATCTCTGTAGCCTTTGCATCTATTGCATTATCTACAAGCTCTTTAACCACAGATGCTGGTCGTTCTACTACCTCTCCCGCAGCTATCTGGTTGACTACATCTTGTGACAATTTGTTTAATACTGGTTTTACCATATATTCATTTTAACACATCCGTATATCTGCTAAAATCTCCATATGGCAACATTTGAATTAGAAAGTAAATATCTCGCTTCCAAAGATCAAGAAAAGACAATTTCTTCGCTACTTGAAGGCATACAGGAGGGTAACGAAAAACAGACACTATTGGGTGTTACAGGTTCTGGAAAAACTTTTGTGATGGCAAATATCATAAAAGAGCTAGGCAGACCAACACTAATTCTCTCACACAACAAAACTCTAGCTGCACAACTGTATGAGGAATTTAAAGAATTTTTTCCAAATAATTCTGTTAAATATTTTGTCTCTTATTACGATTATTACCAACCAGAGGCATATATCCCTTCCAGAGATTTGTATATTGAAAAAGAATCGGAGGTAAACAAACAGATTGAGAATTTAAGATTTGGAGCTATGAACTCTGCACTAACTAGAAGAGATACAATTGTGGTAGCTTCTGTGTCGTGTATTTACAATATTGGGAATCCAGAAAATTATGAGAACAAATCTCTTTCCTTTTTTGTTGGACAGAATATAGATCTTTCAGAGATATCTAGAACCCTTGTAGATATGAGATATAGCAGAGATTCCTTTGACTTTACTACTGGAGCTTTTAGAATTAACGGAGATATATTGGAAATATATCCTCCGTATGAGGAATATTCCATTCGTATTGAGCTTTTTGGAAATACAGTTGAAAATATTTCTAAAATTGAACCAATATCTAAGCACAAGATCTCAGATTTAAAAGAGATTTTAATATTTCCAGCTACATCATTGGTGTATTCTAAAGATGTAATACAAAATGCTATTGAGATGATACAAAATGATTTAGAAAAAAGGACTTCTTTCTTAAAAAATATTGGGAAAACAATCGAGGCTTACAGATTGGAACAGAAAACAAATTATGACATTGAGATGCTACGAGAGGTCGGATACTGCAAAAGCATGGAAAATTACTCAATATATTTTGATGGTAGAAAGACAGGAGAACCTCCATACACACTGTTAGATTATTTTCCACAGGATTATCTTATGTTTGTAGATGAATCTCACATCACAATTCCTCAAGTTGGAGGTATGTATAATGGGGACAAAGCAAGAAAGGATAATTTAATTGAATATGGATTTAGATTACCCTCTGCAAGAGATAACAGGCCATTAAATTTTAGTGAATTTGAAAAGAAGCAAAAGACTACAATTTATGTTTCAGCTACTCCTAATGAATATGAGATACAGAAGAGCAACAACCATGTTGTAGAACTTCTTACAAGACCAACAGGACTTCTGGATCCAATGATAGATGTCAGAAAAACCGAAGGACAGATTGATGATGTAATATCTGAAATAAGTAAAAATGTGGCTAAAGGACAGAGGGTCCTTGTCACAACATTAACAAAAAGGATGGCTGAAGACTTAACCTCTTACCTTAAGGATCTAGATATTAAGGTTCAATACCTACATTCAGATATAGATACAATTGAAAGAGTAGATATTTTAAGAGATTTAAGACTTGGGGAGTATGATGTACTAGTTGGAATTAACCTTCTAAGAGAAGGTATAGATTTGCCAGAAGTATCTCTCATTTTAATCCTTGATGCAGATAAAGAGGGCTTCTTGCGCTCAAAAACAAGCTTAGTTCAAACAATTGGAAGAGCTGCAAGACATGTTGAAGGAAGAGTAATTATGTATGCAGACAAGATTACAGAAAGTATGAAGTATGCCATAGAAGAAACGAATAGAAGAAGAAAATACCAAGAAGAATATAACAAGGAGTTTGGTATTATTCCTACCTCGATCTCAAAAGAAATTAGAGGAAGACTAGTAGAAGAAGACCAGAAAATTGTTGATAATGATGAATTTGTTGAGAAGCTAGATGCAAAACAGAAAAGATTATTGATTAAAGATTTGGAACAAAAAATGTTGCTAGCTGCAGATAGTTTAAACTTTGAGAAAGCAGCAGATTTAAGAGACAGAATAAAAGAGATTAAAGCTAACTTGTAAAATCACTTTTTGGAAATATTGTAGGCTTCAAATTTTTTAATCTTCTAGCCTTGATAGCTGCATCATTTATTGCTTTCTTGTATGTCTGTTTGACAAATAGAAAATTGCGGGACATAGATTCGAACTATGATTCTCGGCTTCAAAGGCCGGTGTCCTACCATTAGACGATCCCGCACTACAGCCTAGATTATACAACAAGTGGTACTTGTAAATAAAATGCTCTTCATTGATAATAAATGTATGAAAATTTTCCAGAAGAAAAAACCCCTCGACAAGAATATCTACATGCCCAAAAAACACATTGAACGAGGAATTATTAAAAAAAGAAGAAGAAAATTTACACTATTTAAAAAGAATAGAAGCACAGGTAGCAAGACAAGCAAGACATTATCTAAAGGCTTCCTTACTGTATTATTAGTCTTTGTTTTTATTGGGATAGCATACCTGTCTGTTTTGTATATAAACAAACTTAGAAGCACAGACACCAATAATGAGTTTGATAACGTCATGATTATTGGTATAAACGATGTCCCAGTATTCCCAGAATCTACTTTTATATTTCAAAATACAATTGACCAGCCCTCTGTCTCTAAATTCCTAAGTGAGGGAAATTCAGCATACAGGCTTCCTCCAAATACTTCCTATTCGGAAGTTGCACAATTCTACAACAAGAAACTACCAGAGTATGGTTGGGAGTTTGTTCTCTCTGTTTCTGTAGGCTCCGAGGATATGAGATATGGAGAGTATTGGGTAAAAGAGGACAGAGGTTTAAGAATATATTCAAAATTCAACGATATCTGGTATGAAAGTATCACAGTTGAAGAAGCACGAACTGGCTTGGCACAAGAAGTAAAAGATGAAATAGCAAGAAACCTTCTCTTAGCAGATAGTGATGCACAGGATCTACTACCAGATTTCCCTTGGATAATTGAAATACCAAAAGAGTATGTAATCTCTTACTTTGTCTCTCCTTACAAAAATGAATCTGGTGTTATCTTTAAGAAACTAGGCTCAAGTGAGACAATTTCACTTACACCAATAGCGGCAAGCTCCAGTAAGGCATTTGATTACATGCTTAACGACTATGTAAAAGATTTAAACAAAAAGAATGAAGAGAAATGGGGAGTAAAGAACACATTTATCATTTCTACAAATACAGGAAATGGACTACGAGGAAGTATTGGTATGGGAGACGAGCTTAGAGAGGTAGCTGTTATCCAGAACCCATACAATGATATTGCATATGTATTGGATAGTAATATTTACAAATCTCCTTTCTTTGAGTATGTATTGAACAATCTTAAGCCTCAAAGCAAGATTAAGTACTAAGTGACTTAATTACTTCTTCTGATACTTTTTTATTTTTTATCACACTATCTATCTCTTCTAACTTTGCATTCTTTATATTTTCCATACTCTTAAATTTCATCAACAGTTTTTTAGCTCTACTCTCCCCTATTCCCTCTATTTTCAAAAGCTGAGAGCGCAAACCTTTCTTAATTCTTGCTTTCTTGTGATAGGTGATAGAAAATCTATGTGCTTCATCTCTGAGATTGATCAGAAGCTTCTCGTTTCGTATATATACTCTGTCTGTTTCTCCCTCTCTATGCATCCAGAATTCATC
The DNA here is from genome assembly GCA_035377085.1 of Candidatus Dojkabacteria bacterium. Taxonomy (GTDB): domain Bacteria; phylum Patescibacteriota; class Dojkabacteria; order SC72; family SC72; genus JAKPKF01. The sequence continues at coordinate 8,345 of DAOSSC010000016.1, read as the reverse complement.
CTTTGGCTTAAACCCCTTTCTTTTCAACCTTTTACCTTTGCTTATACCCAGAAGAAGAACACCATTGGGAACAGCCGAAGCTACAACAGAAAGTTGACCTTTACCTCCATCTATTAGTACCACATCTGGGTGTTTACTCATCTTTTCATTTTTAAACCTTCTAGTTAAAACTTCTTTCAGCATCATTGGATCATTGGGAGTATTGCTTTCTTTAATTTTAAATATTCTGTACTCATTATTTTTAATTTCTCCATTTTCATTTACTACCATCGAACCGTATGCCTCTTGTCCTTGTATATTAGATATATCGTAGCACTCTATTCTCTCAAGTTTTGTTAATTTTAACTCCTTCCTAAGTTCTGAGAAGACCTTTTTGTAAAGAGAATCTTTTCTTAACTCATATGATTTCTCATCTTCAAAAAAATCCCCTGTTAAACTGCTCCCAAGATATTTTAGATCTGCTATCTTATCTCTTAATTCAGCTGCTTTTTCATACTGCTTATTTTGAGAATATGTCTTCATTTCACCTTCAAGCTTTTTTACAAAAGAACTTTTTTTCCCTGTTAAAAACTTAATTATCCCATCTATATTTTTTCTGTAATCTTCCCTACTGATATGCCCTTGGTATGGTCCAGGACAAAGCCCTAGATGAAAGTAGAGACACTCTTTTTTCGCTTTTTTGCATGTACAGAATGGATATATCTTTCGTAGATACGTAAATACTCGTTTTACAGATGAGCCACTAGGATACGGGCCAAACAATCTGCCACTTTTTATATTTTTAATATCTTTGTTTCTAACTACCTTTAATTTGGGAAATTCCTCATTAGTAGAAATATGTATCCAAGAGTATGATTTGTCATCTTTTAAATCTGAATTGTATTTTGGTTTATATTTCTTTATTAACGCAGACTCTAAAACAAGAGCTTCGAGCTCATTTTCTGTTACTACTGTTTCAATATCTCTAACCAAAGGTATCATTTTAGCAACCCATGGTCTGTCATTTAGATTGCCATTGAAGTATGAAGATACTCTTTGTTTTAGATTTACAGCTTTTCCAACATACAAAACTTTCTTGTTTTTATCTAAGAATTTGTATACTCCTGGTTTATTTAAAATTTCTTTAACCATTTTTTTGTCTCTGAATTTACCTCAATTCTTTTTTTAAGGAGAACCGTCTTCTTGTTCTTACCATCATTGATGATTATTCTTACTGCAGTATCTCCATTTGAGTTTGAGATATATTTTTTAAGTGCAGCAATCTCTTCTTCTGTGTGTATTGGTTTAATTCTAAATGTTACACCATCAAAGGATGTTGTACGTTTATCATCCTCCACATATCTGGCTTTTTCAACAACTAAGCTTTTATCTCCATCTCTTACATTTATTTTAGCTGCAATGAGGATTGGTTTGTTCTCTACAAGATTCTCTTTCATCTCTTGGTAAGTTCTTGGAAATATTACAGCATCACTACTACCTGTTTTGTCTTCTATCATTAGAAATGCCATAACCTCACCTTTTCGTGTAGTTATTTTTCTGATTTTGTTAACCATTACTCCAAGGATAACTAGTTCATGGTTTTTCTTTTCAAGAGCTTCTCGCAGAGATATACAGTTTTTGGATTCAAAAAATTCTTCGAGGGTATCTAATGGATGACTAGAGAAATATATACCTAACAATTCTTTTTCCCATTCTAAAGCTTGACTTACAGATACTTTTTCTACATCTGGAAGCGGCGTTTTCTCAATGGCTATTTTCTGCTTTTTGTTTTCATTTAAAGAGAATATATCTATTTGACCGGCAGCGATACTTTTAGATGCCGTTTTTAATCTGTCAAAAATTGTTGGAACGAGGTTTAAAAGTGCGTTCCTGTCTCCAAATTCATCCATAGTTCCAGACATTATTAAGTATTCTATAGATCGCTTTGTAACTTTATCAAACATTCTATGTATGAAATCATCAAGATGTTTAAATTTTCCATTGGCTTTTCGTTCATTTACAATACTTTTTACAATATCTTCTCCTACATTTTTTATTCCCCCAAGACCAAAACGAATATTTACACCATCTTCTACCTCAAAGTAGTAACCACTTTTATTTATGGTAGGTGGTAGGACATCTATACCAAGTCTTTCGCATTCATTCAAATCTTTGATTATTCTGTCAAAATTATCTAGATCTCCCTCAAGAAGAGAGGCCATAAATTCAATTGGATAATGAGCTTTGAGATATGCTGTACGGTAAGCAATGGTAGCGTAGGAAGCACTATGTGCTTTGTTAAAACCGTAGTTTGCAAAAAGAAGTAGTTTTTCCCACAGTAAGTTAACTTTCTTGGAATCGAATCCCCTTTCCTTAGCACCTTCTATGAACTTGGGCTTTTCTGCTTCCATTACCTCTATTTTCTTCTTTCCCATTGCTCTTCTTAGTACATCTGCCTTTCCTAATGTGTACCCTGCAACAACTTGTGCTATTTTAATAACTTGTTCTTGGTATGTAATTACTCCGTTTGTAACTCTTAAAACTGGCTCTAATTCGTCAAAGATGTAATCTGGTTTCTTTTTTCCGTCTTTTACATCTGCGTATTCAGTAATGAATTGCATAGGTCCAGGCCTGTATGCTGCAATGATGTAGCAAAGATCTTCAAGAGTTTCGGGTTTGAGAGAACGAATTGTCCTTTTCATACCTTCACTCTCTAACTGAAAGACCCCAATAGTATGTCCACTTTGGATAAGTTCAAATGTTTTTTTATCATGTAAATCTAATTTCATTAAATCAATTGTCTCTCCTTTGCTTCTTTCAATCTTTTTAATTGTTGAGCCAATGATATTCAAATTTCTAAGACCAAGGAAATCGAATTTCATTAATCCAATAGGCTCTACATCAAACATTTCGTATTGTGTCATTCCAAGACCTCCACCGTGTGCATCCCTTTGTATTGGTGCATAATTTACAACTGGGTCTGGTGTAATGATTACACCACATGCATGAGTTGAAACTCCACGACACAGACCTGACACTTTTCGTACTACCTCTGCAAGATGTCTTGTTTTTTCTGAAGAATTTATTATCTCTGCAAACTCTGGATTATGTTCTATCATGTAATCTATATCTTTTGCTTTGCCAAAAAGTATCTCAACCATCTTAGATAGTTGGTCTGCAATTTCTAAATCTACACCTGTAACTCTGGAAACATCCCTAATGGCCTGCCTTGTTCGTAGTTTACTAAAAGTACCAATCTGTTTAACATTCTCTTCGCCATATTTTTCAATAGCATACTGAATAACTTCATCTCTTCTTTTATCTGCAATATCTATGTCAAAATCTGGAGGACTAGGTCTTTCAGGATTAAGAAATCTTTCAAAGTAAAGTTCCCATCCAATTGGTTCAATATCTGTAATTCCAATTGCATACGCCACTACAGAACCACATCCAGAGCCTCTCATACCCACTACAATGCCATTTTCTCTACAGAAAGCTACAAAGTCTCTAACAACAAGAAAATAATCGTTATATCCCTTGTCATCAATTATTTTTAATTCATAATCAACTCTATCTGTTAATTCTTTATCTATCTTTGTATATTTATCCTTAAGACCATCGTAGGTAAGCTCCTTAAGATATTCTTTCTGGGTCTTTCCTTCTGGTAAATCTAGAAAATGAGGTTCAACTCTTCCAAAGGTTATATCGTAATCTTCAATTAAATCTACTATCTTTTGAGTATTGGTAATTGCCTCTGGAAGATCTTTGAAAAGAATCTTCATCTCCTCTGGGGTTTTTACATAAAATTCATTGGTAGGCATCGTTCTTCTGTTTGGGTCATCCATTGTATTTCCATCACTTATACACCAAAGGATCTCTTGAATTTCTGCATCTTCTTTATTTAAGTAATGTGAATCACAAGTAGCAACAATTGGAAGCTTTAGCTCTTTTGCTATCTTCATCAGTCCTTTGTTTGCTATCTCTTGTTCTTCCATTCCATTTCGTTGAATTTCAATGTAGAAATTATCTTTGAATATCTCTGCATAACTTTTAGCCCTTTGGAGTGCTAAATCATAATTATCTTGTAGGAGTGCGGTTGAAAGTGGTCCTGCTAGACATGCAGAAAGAGAGATTATTCCTTCTGTATATTTAGAAAGAGTTTCTAAATCTATTCTTGGTCTGTAATAAAAGCCATCCATATGCGCGACAGAAACAATTTTCATTAGGTTTTTGTAGCCCTTTAAATTCTTAGCAAGCAAAATAAGGTGAAAGTATTTGTTATCTATGCCAAATTCCTTTTGATCCATCCCCCTTGGTGCAACATATATTTCACAACCGATTATAGGTTTAAGACCTGCTTCTTTCATTGCAGTGTAGAATTTGAAAACACCATACATGCTTCCATGGTCAGTAATGGCGCAAGAAGTCATACCAGAAGATTTTACCTTCTCAACTAGATCCGTGATTCTGATTGTAGCATCCAACAAAGAATACTCTGTGTGTAGATGTAGATGTGTGAACATAACAAATATTGCCCCTTTCTGGTATACTGAACATTATGCCAGAAGAGATTACAAGTAAGATAAATTCGTTACTCAAAGTATCATTACATAACTCCAATATTATTAGAATTGGGGTTCTCGTAATAATACTTTCTTTATATTATATCCTTCTTTCACCTTTTGTGGAAAACAAACTAGTTGATTTATTTGCTGGAATGATTAGAGAAACTGATAAAAGCGAAGTGAATACTTTAACTCCTGTATTTGACATCCATGTGTATGCTGGACAGTACAATCTCAAAACACAACTTGAGACGGGAAATTACACTGGCTCTTCAAAATTCTTCACTCTTGATCCAAGAATATTGGCAATGAACAAATTTTTAACGGATTACAATTCTCCAATGGCCTCATCTGCACAGGCTTTCATTACAGAGGCAGACAAATATGGCCTAGATTGGAGATTAGTTGCTTCAATTTCTGGTGTAGAATCTGCATTTGGGAACTTAATCCCAAGTAATTCGAACAATGCATGGGGTTGGAGGGGTATAAATAAAAACGCAAGAGGCTGGAGTATGTTCACTACATGGGAAGCTGGAATTGCAGAAGTAACAAGAGGTTTAGCACAAGGTTATGGAGTTACTCTTTCGCCTTTTGACATTGAACCTGTATACTGTCCTCCATGTGGTCAAAATCCTGAACATGCCTGGGCAAATGGTGTAACTAGGTTTATGAATCAGTTACAATATTATACTAACAATTTGGAATTATTTTAGTTAAAATATATCTATTATGTTAAAACTCATATTCAGATTAGCCTATACAATAATACTTTTTATCGAAGCTTTAATTATGACTCGTATAGTTCTAATTTTTATCAACGCAAACACGGAGAACCAATTTGCCAGTTGGGTTAAGAATACAAGTGAAATGTTTATTTCTCCCTTTGTAGGTATAACCGCAAATAATCTCCAGATTGATAACTTTGTACTACCTCTTACCCCGATAATCGCATTAGTTTTTTACATTATTGCTGCCTTCATTCTCTCAGAGCTTCTAAAATCGTTTTCTAGGGAGTAAAAACTTTATGTGGTATAATACTCCAAATGGCAAAAATAGATCTTAGAAAAACATCTGGATTCCAACTTTTTTATGACGGAGAAAATTTACAAAGCAAAGATCTTTCTTTCGAAGGAAAGATTGAGATTTCAATTGCAGATGTAAGACCACAACTGCTAAACAAAGAACTTACCTGTCCTGACATTTTCTATACTAAATACAAAAACCTTGACCAAGAGGATTTATATCGTTCAAAAGGTATTAGAATCAATTTCTACCTACTTCAACCTAACCTGGCTGGTATTGAATTTGTTAAAACAAGAGCAACAAGAGTTCTTAAATACCCAAGAATAATTGATGTCGTTTACGGTGGAGCAACCATTCTTTTACAAAGATACAGAAATCCAAAGGATAACAGAATAATTAAAGTAGTTGCAAAGAAAGAACAGAAAGTTATCATCCCCGCTGGATATGCCTTTGTTATAGTCAATACAAGACAGAATTCCAATCTCATTTTCGCAGAGTATTTACCTACCAAAGCTATAAGTAAAGTTGTCCTTGATGAGATGAACGGTTTAGCTTATTATATTATTAGAAAAAATGCTAAACAGGAAACTGTCCGAAACCCATATTACAAAATAGTCAACGAACCAGAAAAATTGGACTGGGATAAAATTTTGTTTAAATACGGAATAACACCCAAAACTCCTGTCATTAAACAAATAATGCGAAAATATGAAAAATTTGAATGGTTATTTAAAGAAGATTCCGTGGATATTTAGTTTTGTACTCTTTCTTTTTCTTTTCCCAAATAGTTCATATGCAGTAGAGTTTTTTACAACAACTTCCTCTTTTAAACACACCTTAACTCAGGAAAGTGTTAATACTGAACTTGTATTAGATATAAGTTCAAAGGAAACTAGAGTTATTTCCTTCTTTACTGCTTCAATTCCAATTAAAAATCTTGATGTTAAATGCTACAACTACAAAACCAACAAAAAGATTGATTGCACAACATATGATAGAAGTTCATCAACAGAAATCCTCTTCAATTTAAACAATACAGTTGTAAGACCTACTGCTCCTTTGCAGGTAAAAATTACCTACAGCACTCCATCATCTGACAGTAATTCATACCAAATTTCCTCATATGTTTCTGATACTAAAACGGTAAAAGTCTTAGTCATATACCCAAAGGAGAAGGGTCAGCCAATTTGGAGCTCAGACCCAATAACAGATATTAAAAGTGTTGGTTCTAATTACCAGATACAGATTAATAATCCCCTCTACGGGACCCTTTCTCTTTTGTTTGGAAACGATATTATCTACCAATTTGAAGTTCATAGAGTATTTACAAACTCTCTCACAGACCAAAA
>DAOSSC010000016.1:0-1329 GCA_035377085.1 Candidatus Dojkabacteria bacterium | reverse complement strand
AGCAATGAATACAAAAGAATAAATACATTCATTACAAAGAAGGGATTAAGCATTCCAGAAGATGTAACTTCCGTAAGTACTCTCGAAAATAGCCAAAGAGAATTGCTATATAAATACCTGTATCAATACACCATAGCAAAATTAGATTACAACAGAGATTTGCAGTTAGGAATCACAGAACAAACCAGAGTTGGAGTTAATGCTTTGGTAGACAACCCATCAAATTCCTCTCCAATTGATTATGCTGATTTCTTGATTGCACTATATAGAGGCTATGATATCCCTGCAAGAATGGTAGTCGGATATGTTTCAAATATATCTGGATTTACATCCGATGGATTTTTCCACTATTGGGTGGAATATTATGACAGTTCATTGAAATTATGGATCACTTTAGATCCATTTCTAGAAGATTACTCAACTAAATCTCTCTACAAAAGCAATTTTGCAGATCATATAACGATTCTAAGGAGAGGTAAATCCCCCCTAGCTCCAAATCTTACCTTCTACGAAGCAAATGACTTTCTTGTTACATCTGTACCTAATGCACAAATAGTTCCACAATTTAAAGTAGATGCGGGACTCACTTTTGAGAAGAATACAGTCACAAGACCCTTTACAAAAGGATACATATCCCTTTCAAACACAGGAAATATTGCAATAACAGGATACGAGATAAAGAAATCAAATATTGAAAATATAACAAGATATATAGACCCCATTAATAATATGTCCTCTCAAATAGTTTTACCAAAACAAAATTCAAACATACAGATTAATCTTCCAATGCAAGAGAAAGATATTAATTTTTTTGTAAATATTAGGTTCACAAATCAAAATATATTCTCTAGTGAAGAAATACTTGAATACGAGATGACCCCCACAGTTCCCATACTTTTGGATATCTTTGTTAAGATTCTTTCAACAATACTTTTCATTCTGTTATCATTTCTAATATATTTTGGTATAGTAAAATTAAAGAAACATGGATAGATCAGTAATAATAACAATTGTAATACTCGTAGCACTCTGCTTACTATTCCTTTTGGCAGCTATAAATAATCGAAAGAAGACATTCAAAAAAAGAGCTAAGATGCTCAGGGATTTACAGGATTTGAAAGTAGGGGCATACAGTAGTAATCCATCAGAGAGAATCACTGCCATTATCAAGTTAGACAACCTTCTTGCAAAAGCACTACAGTACAGGTTTAGCAATGAAAAAAACTGTGGAGAGAACCTAAAGCTCGCAAGAAAACTTTTTAGTCGTCCAATATATGAAAAGATATGGCAAATTCATAAATTAAGAAATCAGGTTGTTCATGACGATAT
>DAOSSC010000015.1:11879-15010 GCA_035377085.1 Candidatus Dojkabacteria bacterium | reverse complement strand
ACATGGACCCCATCACAAGACGGTACATATGATATTAAAGCATCTGCCATGGATACTCTTGGAAATGAAGAAAAAAGTCCTAGCCTATATGCTGTAACCTACGACACCACCCCACCTCAAATAACCCTCCTAGACCTAGTCTTAGGAGTTCTAAAGAATGTAACCGCAAGTGATTCCTCTGGAGTAGAAAAAATAGAAGTAAGCAAAGACAAGATTACATGGGAAGACTACACCTCAGAAATGGATCTAAATGATTTAGTAGGTAACCAACCAGGAACATACACAATATATGTTAGAGTTACAGACAAGGCAGGAAACCAAACAGTAAGTCCAGTTACATTCACAATTCCCCAACCTGCTACAACTCCAGGTGGCCAAACATTAGGAGCAAGAACCCAAAGAACTGTATTAGCAACAACTTCAACCCTAACAGAAGAAACTTCTGAAACAACAACAGAAGAAGAAATAACAGAAGAAGAAATATTAGGAGAAACAACATGTGAAGCTACATACAAGATATCTGGTACAGTCTATTATGATAATAATGATAATGGTATTAAAGATGATAATGAGAAAGTAGTAGAAGGTATTAAAGTAAATATATATAACAGTAATAAAGAATTAGAAAAGACTGTAACAACAGATGAAAAAGGATACTGGGAAGCATCCCTATGCCCAGGAGAATATACTACACAAGTAGAAAGAGCAGAAGACCAAACCTTTGTACTTGGAGATTCAGATACTACACTAGATATATCAGTTGAAAAGAAAACCAACTGGTGGTTAATAGCAGTAATTGGATCTGCTGTAGTAATACTTCTGGTAGTATTAGCAGATAGATATAACAAGAGAAAAGTGAGCTAATATCTTCTATCTTTTAACTCCCAAACCGCATTCGAAAGGATGCGGTTTTTGGTATATAACATACACTACTAAACAAGAATTACCTTTCTCTCTTGTTTAAATATCTATCATTTATTTGATAATTTTATTAAGAAGAGGTAATAATATATCAAATAACTTAAATATGTTTAACATATGTTTTCTATAGATGATGCAAAGAGAATAGGAGATCAATTAAATATTGACTGGAATGTTATAGATCTAAATGAGTTCCATATGGGTTTGAATGTGGAACTAGAACATGGTAGTAAAGATACTAATACTAACATTAGTAATAGTGATCCATTATTAACAGGAAAGATTGCATTAGCACATTTAAATGAATTACCTGATTACTATACTAGACTTAAAAGGATAGAAGAATAGTGATAAAATATAATTAGTATGAAGAAGGAATTAAGAAAAAATTGGATGTTAGGATTCTTTGGATTATTCAGTCTACTTGGGTTTAGATATTTCCAATCAGGAGAACCATGGGATTTAACATGGTTTACTTGGATTATTTGGTTCCTTTATTTCCTTCCACCTAAAGAAACAACAAAAAGCTAACCTCATTTCTAGACTATTCCATATCTTTATCTTTGTAATAGTCCTTATACTGTTCCAACCTTTCTTCCTCTGAATCTAAAACTCTCTTTGCTTCTGTCCTAGATATATTAAAAGATTGCCACCCTGTAAAATCTCTATCCAGTTGAGTACGCCAATACAATTCATACCCAAGACTACTCTTCATATCCCCATCTAACATATCTAATGTCTTTACTACCTCAGGAATTGCATCATCTGAGAGACTACTTAGATAGGAAACATCAATCTTCTTAGTAGTACTAAATCTTTCAATATTCTGTCGTGCAATAAATAGATCAGGATTAAGCAAATTCATTCCCACTAAAAACAAAATTACTGAAATAAAAACACGCAATGCAAACATATTCTCTCTACTATCCCAATGTATTTTATATACCAACAAACAAAAGATAATACCAAGTAAGATAATAAAGACATGGCTATACAACCTAAGTGTTGTAAAACCATAAGCCTCTTCATATAACAACAACCGTGTAAAAGCCGATACCATTATTACAATTACCTGAGCAACCATTGCTGTACTCAATATCTTAAACCATAGAATAGGGGACTTCTCTTTTTGAACAGTATACTTTTCAATAGTCAAAAGCAACAGTAATGATATAACTGCTACTGCAATTAATTCAAAAAATCCCTTCCTAGCATATTCAGCATAGGTGAATCCTTGAGATGAAATATTACTTTCACCTCCAAATAGATAGGTTAGCTGTACTAGAATGAACAGAAGAAAGAGAATATTAATTGAGCCCAAAACAACAGAGCTTTCAATATTCCCAATTATATATTTTTTATCCTCCTGTTTAATCTCTTTTTGCTTCTTTGCTTCTTGAAAGATATATGCATATGCACCAATGAATATAAATGTCACAATTAGTATTAAGATAATCCTGATAAATGTTTCAGGTTGTATATTGATAGTGATTAAATCTGAGACATACTTTTGAAAGATTAAGTCTGCAGAAGAGAAGAGTAATACAAAAATGAATATTACAGGGACAGCCATTACAATACCTCTTACTATATGAGATAAAGTTTTTTGTTTTTTATTTACTTTGTGCAAAGAGAATAATTCTGACAGAGTACGAAGCAGGGGAAGAATGAACTTTAGTGGAAGAAAGATGATCTTTATATAATCTTTCATCAAAAAGTTACTGACCTTATTCCCATATACTGTCTTGGCTATTAATAACAAAAGTATTAAGGAAATACATACATTAAAAAAAGTAAGCAAAGTACTTGTGCGAATAAAAACCATTGTACTAAAGAAAACTAGTGGAATTAAAAGCCAAACCACTTGTTTGTTTATTTGTTTTTTAAGAATATGAGAGATAGTGAAAAGACCTAATACAATGAAGATAACATATATGGGGAAAGTTATACCAGGTATTTTGTCATAGAAAAAATAGTCAAAGAGTAGGCCTAATATCAGAGAAATCCCTAATATTAATCCCGTTTTATTATTAGGAGTATGTGTTTTTAAGATGTTCATAAGAGTACTGTTAATATACTACCACTGTATCTACTATGAGTCAAAACAGAATTAACAAAGGAAAGGAATAAATTACAAGAAGAAGTAAACATTAAATTTATTAATGAAAGACAACCTAGTCTAAATCTCTCTTCATTCCATTAACATGCCT
>DAOSSC010000015.1:0-11779 GCA_035377085.1 Candidatus Dojkabacteria bacterium | reverse complement strand
TTTATTAATGAAAGACAACCTAGTCTAAATCTCTCTTCATTCCATTAACATGCCTAGATAACCTTTCTTTTAAAGAATCAAACCTGTTACTATCAAAATTCTTTAAAGACACAGGTATCTCTGTAGCAAACATCTTATTCCTATCTGGATTTCTATAATCTGCTATAGATAAATATATACCAGAAATTGTCTTCTTAATTATTACCGCACACTGCTTCCTCTCATCTTCATCCTCAAAAGAGAACATTATCTCTTCAATTGATTTGTAAGCTAGCTCATTTGCCTTCTCCCTAAATCTCTTTGATTGATCAATAAAACTAACATCTAAATTCTTTCTGGCTTCAATCTGTTGCAAAGAAAGATTTACTTTATCAAAAGCTTTCTCATCATTAAAATGATAATCCTCCTCTATACGTTGGACATATTCTGTAGCATTAGAATTATTCTTCAAATTTTGCACAGACAACTTTAAAATCTCTCTTTCAGAACCATTCTTCTTGAATTCATAGGCCTCTACACTTTGTACTCTCTTCAAACCTTCCCTGTCTAAAGTTTTCTTAGTGGTACCAAAAAGCTCAACATTTGATGGATATTCAACTACTTCAATTGCTCTTGATTCAAGTCTCTGTATATCGTTATTCAAGATAGGATACTCTCGTAAAACCTCCTGACCCTTGTTAAAAATCTCTTTTAATTCATCAGAGAGTCCAGTCGAATCCTTCAAATCTGTAAATGGTCCAGGAAGAGGATTCTGCTCAAAACGAGAAATATCATTATATTGGGGTTGTTCAGGCACCTGCGATGAATTAAAATCACTCATATTTAGGCAGAATTACATTAATATATCTAATTTATCAATTACTCATGCACTAGTCAATTACCTCTTTATTACAAGATTAACAATCCTTATATCGAAACCACAATCTACCTCTAACTTTTTTGCTAAATATCCAAGAAAATGACTTCTAAATGGAGATACAAAACTATGATCTTCTACAGAATAAATTATTAAACTCTCCCTGTCCTGTACATATTCCATTATCTTACAAAGCAAATTATCACAACTCTTTTTATTTAGTCCTGGCAACTGCCTATTTAAAGAGGTAAACATGGGAACATCACAAATCTCTTTTACAACTTGTATCATTTCTTTACTATTCCAAAACACCCTCTCATAATCATTCCTGTTAGTTACAATTGCTACATTCTTATCTACAAAAACATCAGATACCAAAGTACAGAAAGAATTTTTAACACTCTCAGTTATAGTAGGAGTTACAAAATGGGAAACGATTGGCAATTTTAAAATATTCTCTGCAAAAAGAGTACCATCTATATCCACCAAACAGAACTTACTCTCATCTTCTACTGTATTCTCTTTAAGATAATCTACTGCCTCTTCAAAAGACTTAACTACAATTTCACTGTAACTATTATCTCTTTCTTGATTACTTGTTTCCATTTTTCTCGATTATTATTTTAATTTCTTCAAAAGTCCTTGTATTCATCAACTCCTCTCTCAATTTACCAGCCCTATCAAAACCACTAATATATGCCTTAATATATTTCTTCTGTATATTGAAATTCTTCTCCTCACCATATACCTGTTCAAATATCTCTAAATGTTTTTTTAATGTTTCTAACCTTTCCTTTTTGGATATATCCTCTCTTCCAGAAAAAAGCCATGGATTTGTTAAAATCCCCCTTCCAACCATATATCCATCTAAACCATACTGCTTTGCCAGTTCCTCTCCTTGCATAGTACTTTTAATATCTCCGTTACCAATTAACAAAGTATCTGGAGATATTTCATCTCTTAATTCTTTAATCTCTTTGAATATGTCCCACTTAGATGGAGTAGAGTAGCCCTCCTTTGCTAATCTCCCATGCACAGTTAACATGGCTAACTTTTTAGAAAGTAAAAACTCTATCCAAGAGTAATCTATCTTGTCATACCCAATTCTAGTCTTAACAGATACGGGAATATCCTTGGCATTCTTCTTAACCACATCTATTATCTCACCACTTAGCTCTCTTTCTTTAATTAGTGCAGAACCACCACCAGTCTTTAGTACATCTCTGACAGAACAACCCATATTGATATCTATACCATCGGGTTTAATCTTTTTAACAATCTCTTTAGTTGCTTTAGCAAAGTTCTCAGGAGAGTTTCCCCAAAGTTGTACTATGATTGGCCTCTCTATATCCTCAAAGGATATTCTCTTTGCAACAACTGCTTTACCCTCCGAACAGTAACCATTAACATTCATAAACTCAGTAAAGAATATATCTGGTTTTCCAATATCACAAAGAATTTGTCTAAAAACAGTATCTGTGACATCCTCCATAGGAGCGAGGATTTTTAGTAATTTACCTTCCATCGCCAATTCTATCACATATTGTAAAAACTTGAATTCTGTAAGTATTTCAAATAGACTTAAAGATAAAGATAAACTGCCCATAAAATGGAAGTTAAAAACACAGTCTCGGATAGTTCCGGACAACAATTACTCACAGAGACAAAAACCGATTCATATTCGGCTATATTTTTGTACTTCATACAAGATTTTTTAAGATGGTGGTATGTAAGAATGCCAATATGGCATTTAAGAAAGCTTGCTCGTATTAGTGTTGTTGTTAACGACAATCTCTCACTGTCTCTGTTAGTACAAAATTTCTTCTTACCATGGCATAGAGATTATTCTATGATGGGATATGTATTTGGACTACTCATTAAAATTCTGTACATACCAATTGCTTTAATCATATATCTTACAAGCATACTAACTTACACAATCATCATACTAATTTGGTTACTACTTCCCATTGGTACACTTACATTCATTTTTACTTCAATACTTAGATAGTTATGGCATTAGATTTTGATATGCAAGAAAAAACAATATGTGGATACCATAAAAGAAATACCAATAAATTTGGTATCCTTGAGAACAAATTTCCAATCTTTCAAGATGAGAATGACTCCATATTTCTTCTAACCAGAGATCATTTCTTCTCTATATCTACACCACAGATTACATCTGTTATTAAAAACTACTTAAGATACAAAAAATTTGGAGATATTAAAAGAATAGTGGCAAATATTCTTGTTCTCCCTGGTGTCTTCATTGCTCTTGCATCTATTTTGAAATATGCTGACCTCTTGGATCAATTTGAGTCCATTACTAAAATACTAGAGAGTAAGTTAGTAAATGTACTGTTTGGTATTTCCATATTCAATGTCATAATCCTCTGGCATGATTTCTACGAAGAAAAAAGCCATCCTATTCAATTACCAAAAGCAAAGAAAATACAACAGAAAGAGATAGATGAGATAAAAGCAACAGGGTTTAAATTTGGAAGATATGGTCATCTAGATACTGTAAGTTTTGCTTCAGAACAAACTCTTGAATTACTCTGTAACTTTACAAAAGACAACCAATTCCAAACATACGATCTTTTTAAATATCTTCTTAAAGAGGATTACGACATTCAGCAGATTGTAAGAAGATCTGGGATAGAGATGTCTGTAAATGAGATGGAAGAAAAATTCAAAATCGGAGAGGATGTCATTCCAGATTATCCAATTACAGCCCTGAGAAGCATACTAACATACGCCATAGAGGAAGCTATCTTAACAGAAAGCAGACAGTTAGAACCTCAACATATATTTCTTGCCATACTAAGATTGTATCCACAGACTCTCAAGTATATACAAGCGAAAGGAATATCCATAGACATACTTAGAGAAATCTCTCTTTACAACAACAGTCTAATTGCAAAAGCACAAAGAACCAAACATCTTGATCCAAATATCCCTTACTTTAACAAAGGTGGCATAGCTAGAAGATGGATATATGGATACACCTTCATATTAGGACACTTCAGTAAAGATTTAACTGAGGAAGTAGCAAATAACAGAGATATCTACGGTATAGGACATGATGAAGAAATTGAAAACCTTGTTTCAGTCCTTGGAAAACTTTCAAACAAAAATGCTCTTCTAATTGGTGAAGCAGGAGTAGGAAAATCTAGCTTAATACTTGGAGTTGCTCAAAGAATAAATACTGGCAATGTTCCAATACAATTAAAAGACAAACGAATTGTCCAATTGGATATCAATGGATTAATAGCACACTCTCTAAAAATGGGAAATATTGAAGAACTAATAATGAAGGCAATGCAAGAATTAGAAAATTCCGGTAATGCAATTCTCTACATAGATGAGATGCAAGAGCTAATCCCAGCTAAAGCTGAAGAATCTAACCATTCTTTAGCAGGAATTCTTCTTCCATATATCCTAAACAGTAAATTCCCCATAATTGGAACTGTAAACTATTCAGATTACAAAAAATATTTCTACAGTAACGAATCCTTAAGACAAAGCTTCACAAATATTGAGGTTAAAGAAGTTTCTACTACAGATACATTGAAAATTTTGGAAACAAAGATTGCAACATTAGAAAAGAATTTTAATTGCTACATTACATTCCCAGCATTAGTTGCTTCTGTAGAACTAGCTTACAGATATATCAAGGAAAGAAAACTTCCAAGTAGTGCAGTACAGACTATTGAAGCTACATGCTCATGGGCACAATCAAATAACATCCAGAAGATAACAGCAGAGCATGTTTCCAAAGCTATCTCCATACAGAAGAACATAAACATAACAGATATAGACCAAGAAGAAAGTAATAAATTAAGAAAACTAGAAGAGAATATACGGAAAAAAATCATCGGACAGGACGAAGCAGTTATTGCAATTACTGAGTCTCTCCGAAGAGCAAGAACAGATATTAGAAATCCGGAAAAACCAATTGGAGTTTTTCTTTTTATGGGTCCAACAGGTGTAGGAAAAACATATCTTGCGAAGGTAGTAGGGGAAGAATTTTTTGGAAACAAGAGTGACATAATTAGAGTAGATATGTCAGAGTACCAAGATATAAATAGTGTAGATAAATTCCTTGGGACGACACAGGGTAACAATGTATTTGGACAAACAAATATTACCCTCGTTGACAGAGTTAAGAGTAATCCTTACACAGTAGTTCTCTTTGACGAAATAGAGAAGGCAAATCCTAAAATCCTTAATCTTTTCCTTCAGATTTTCGATGAAGGAAGACTCACAAGTGCAGCGGGAGAAACAGTAGATTTTACCAATACTATTATCGTTTGTACAAGCAATATTGGAAGTGGAATTCTTCTTCAGGCACTAGAGCAGGATGAAGCACTGTGGGGAGAAGCAAAAGACAGAGCCATGATAGAGCTTAGACAATCACTAAGTCCAGAGTTACTAAATCGTTTTGACAGAGTCATTGTGTTCTCACCATTAGATATAAATCAGCTTAAGAATGTTGCAGAACTTCTTCTAACAGAACTTAAGGAAAGAATGATAGATAAAGGTATAAATATTAAATGGACAGACCAGATACCAATGCTCATCGCAAACAAAGCCAACGAGCCAGGAATGGGTGCAAGACCTCTTAAAAGATATATACAAGATAAAATAGAGGGACAGATTGCAAAGGAAATTATTGAAGGAAATCTCAAATCCGGAAGTGAGATAGATATAAAGGAGAATTGGATAATATAAAAAGTTGAAAAATACGCAGTTATCCCATATAATCTCAAAGTTAATATATACGAATTTTAACCATGGGTGCACTACCAAAAAGAAGAATATCCAAAGGGAGGAAGAACAGAAGAAGAGCTCAAGATGGATTGAAAGTTACATCTCTTTCTAAATGTCCTAAATGTGGAAATATGAAGAGAGCACATTTTGAATGTCCAAGTTGTGGCTTCTACAAAGAAATTAAAGAAACTAAATAAATGAAAAGAGCGACTGACCCTAGACATTTAGCAAGAGTCCTGGCACTACAGGAACTTTTCTCAAAAGATTTTAACAAAGATAGCGTTAATACAGATACTATTCCTCTTACAGAGTTAATTGAGTTAGATGAAATTACACAATACGACACAAAGTTATATGAGAAAATTAAAGAGGGAGTTATAGATAATAACACAGAGATAGATTCAATCATTACAAAATATGCACCTCAATGGCCATTAGATCAGATAAAACTTGTTGACCTTCAAATTCTTAGAATAGCAATATTTGAGGGATTCATTGGTAAAATAACACCTCCAAAAGTAGCTCTAGACGAAGCAATTGAGATTGCCAAAGAGTTTGGAGGAGAAACAAGTAGTAAATTTGTAAATGGTGTTTTAGGTGCAATATATGAAGAAACAAATGGAAAAGTTTAACGATATACAAAAGAATATTGGTATTACATTTAAAAATCCCCAATTACTGGAGATAGCTCTTACTCATAGGTCATATTTAAACGAACACCAAGGAGCAAATATAGAGAACAATGAGAGATTGGAATATCTTGGCGATGCAGTATTAGAACTAATTATCTCTGACTATATATTTCGAAAGTATCCAGGAAAGGCAGAAGGAGAATTAACAAGTATTCGTTCTGCAGTAGTTAGAACTGAAAGTTTAGCAGAAGAATCCAGAAAGCTTGGTGTTGGAGAAAATTTACAAATGTCCAAAGGAGAGAAAGATTCTGGAGGTGAAAACAAAGACTACTTACTTGCAAATGCATACGAAGCTGTTCTGGGAGCAATATATCTAGACAGTGGAATGGAAGAGTGTGTGAACTTTGTAAATAGAACTTTAGTACCAAAGATTGATCGAATAGTAGAGAATAATCTCTTCATAGATCCAAAAACTCAAGCTCAAGAGATAATTCAAGCAAAATACAAAACAACTCCAACCTATGTAATTGTAAAAGAAGAGGGACCAGATCATGACAAGAAATTTACAGTTGCTCTTCTCATTAATAACAAGGAAAAAGCACAAGGACAGGGAACAAGTAAGCAAAAAGCTGAAGAAGGTGCAGCTCTTGCGGCTATCGAAAAGATAGGAAAAGAATCTGAATCCTTGAATTAATATATATCATCTGATAAAATCCATCACTATGTTAAAAATAAGACTTAAAAGAACGGGAAGAAGAGGAGATCCACATTACAGAATTGTTGTAATTGAATCCTCTAAAGGAAGAGATGGAAGACCAATAGAAGAGCTTGGGGTTTACAGTCCAAGAAGTAATCCTAAAGTTTTTGAAATTGATCAGGAGAAGGCAGCTGTATGGTTAAAGAATGGAGCTCAACCTACAGACACTGTTGCACAGTATTTCGTTAAGTTAGGCTTACTTAAGAGCCTTAAAAGAGGTTCTCACAAACCTAACACAGAAAAGAAGACAAAGGAGCAAGAGTAAGAGTATAATAATTAAAGTATTTTAATTATTTTATTACAGATATGAAAGAGCTACTAGAACACATTGTGAAGTCAATAGTAAATCATCCAGATAGTGTAAGTATTGAGGAGAAGGAAAGTGTAGATTTTCCTGGACTTACTATTCTCACAATAGACGTCGCAGAGGAAGATAAAGGCGTTGTTATAGGTAGAAAAGGAAGAACCATCAACGCAATAAGAGATCTAATCACTATCAATGCAATTCGTACAGATAGAAGAGTAAAAGTTCTAATTAAGGATGACAAAGCTGGAAATAGAGAAGAACCACAAAAAGAAGCTCCACAAGAGGGAAATTCTACAGAAGGGGATATGCTCTACGACGAGATCTAATCTAACTCTTTAGCCTTGCTTTCAAATATCTTAACGACATTATCATCCGTTGTATATGGCTCGAATTTACTGTAAAGATTAAACTCATCAATATTCTCTGGAACATAATATCCTGTGACATTTAACTCTACTGTCCAATCCTTGCTAGATTCTGACAGGGATATATTCTCTACAGATATGATATATGGAGATGCAGAATACAAACTCTCTAGAAAACTCAATATATTTTCCAAACTACCCGAATATGCAAGTGGTCCACTCACACCCAATATATATTTTCCTTCTTTCTTTTCACCGCCACCAATTTTTATGTCTCCTGCAGAGATTTTCTCAGAAGAAAGATTTTTCTCAAAAGCCAGATTATCTATGTAGTATATAAAGCTAGAAACCTTTAAAGTCTTTGGTATAACATTTTTTGCATTAACCAAATCTGCTTGTAGGGTGGTCTCGTCTAGATTATTCAGAGCTATCTCAAGTTGTTCCAATTGTTTTTCCTTCGCCTTAACATCTACATATTCATTCCTTACTGCAAGAGCTTCCTTAATCATTGGTATAAATACAAATATTCCAAGTACAACTAGAACTATAACTGCTACTATCGGAACAAGGATATCAGTAAATGTCAATCGAGTTTTCTGAATCTTCTCACTTACTGCCTCTATCTCTTTCTTTATTTTTTCTTCTTTTACATTCTTTTTTATTAAGTTTGCCATTATGTTGATGATACAAAATCAGTAAATACTAATTTTCCTTGAAAAGTGAATCTCACTCCAGTTTCTGTCTTCCCAACAGATTTTAGTACAATACTCTCAACCTTACTATCGTTTGAAAGAAGATACCAAAACTTCGAGACTTCTTCATAACTGTAAGCCTCTCCATCTATATCGAAAGAAAGCTGACTTCCAAAATCAAAAGAACTAAGTTTTATACTACCACTCTTTGAAGCAATATTGTTTATGTACTCAATGACGGTTCTAGGAGAGAAAGCATTTTTTTGGATGTCTTTATACAAAGATATCCTTTCTCTTATCTCGTTATTTCCAGTTATCTTGTAAGAGACGGAGCTTAATCTCTGTTCATAGTTATATAGTTTTTCTTTCTCACTATTTAGCTGTATTTTTGAAATAATATTGAAACCAACAACTAGTATAGAAACAACAACTAATGCCATTAGACTAATAACCGCACCCATATTTAAAGTCTTCTTTTTCGTTTCTTTAATAACCTCTTCTTTAGAAAGATTTGGAATAAGATTGATTCCTGTACTCTCCTTTGTGGGTGGGGTAGGAGGGGTAACTTTTTTAATGGGAGTTTCTTTCTTCTTATTAATAAGAAGAGCATCCTCTGGTTTTTTGTTTTGGATTGGGACCTTATTCATCTTTTAGTGCCAAACCAATAGCTACAGAGTATGAAGGACCACTCTTTGCTATTATATCTTTTAATTTATTGTCAACCTTTATGGAATTCCATGGCATAGCTACTGTAGCTGTTACTCCAAGACTCTTTGAAACATACTCTGGCAAACCTGGAAGCAATGCTCCATCTCCATTAAGGATAAAATCTGTGGGAGATGCAGAAAGAGTTTTGTTTTTGTAAAACTCTACACCTCTTCTTACCTCTACCATGATAGATTCAACAATAGGGGAGATAACATTGTAAATTTTTCCTTCTAGAACATTCTCAACAACACCGTAATTTCTTTTAAACTCCTCTGCTCTTGGATATTCAAAACTGAATTTGTTAATAATGGCTTGAGTAAGAGAGTCTGAACCAATTGCAATACTTTGAGAGAATACTAAATATCCATCAGAGAGTATACTCATGTCTGTACTATTTGCTCCGAAGTCCAGCATAACGAGATTTTTCTTTTTTGTAGACTTATACATTGCTCTACCCATAGCTACAGACTCCGTCTCGATGGCTACAAGCTCCAAACCAGCCAAGGTAGCAATGTTTATGTAAATATCTATGATCTTAAGAGGAGCAGCAACTAGAAGTACTCTAGGGGCGTTCTTCTCTTGGTTAAATCCGATAGGAACATAACTCAACTGAACCTCTTCAAGAGGCATAGGGATATACTGTTTAGCCTCAAAATATACAGCATCCTTAAGCTCTTCTTTTTTTACACCTGGAAATTCTAAAAATCTCGTAAAAACAGAAAACTCTGGAAGTGCCATTACTGCATTTTTATTCTTAATATTTGATGAATCGTATAGCTTTTTTAGAACATCTGCGAGTTTTTTCTGGTCTAATTTGTCCTCACTATTTATCACTCCTTTGGGAGTAATTTGTGAGCCTAAATTAACAAGCTCTGGAGTTTCAGAGAAAATATTCTTAAGCTCTACAGCTTTTACAGAATGTGTACCAAAATCTATACCTACATGATCGGGCAACTTTGACATATTTTGAGCAGATTTTAACTAATTAGTTTATATATAATATCAAAAAGTAATTATATTTGGTATTAACCAAGATACTTTTCTATTTCTTTTACAAGACCTTCATAATCCAGATCTATCTTTACAAGGTATGAGGAGGCTCCAAGATCAAAAGCCTCTTTAATGACCGTATCGCTTGTCATATTAGTAAGAATAATAACAGGAATATCTCCATACTTTTCTTTGTTTGTCTTCATTGCTTTCAATACCTCCAAACCATCAACACCTGGCATCATTAAATCCAAAAGTACAAGATCAATATTTCCCAATTGTGAAGCAAGTATGTCTAGTCCTTGATAACCATCCGTTGCTACCATGCTATTAAAGCCTACAGATTCTACTAATTCTTTGTATGAATCTAACAAATCTTTTTCATCTTCGATGATTAATATTGTCTTACCCATATTCAGATTCTAATAATTTAATATTAAAATATATCCATCTTATATATATTACCAGTTTATACCTTCGGTTGTAACTACCGCCTGCCTAAATACCTCTCGGTTTACAGGAGCACTTGAGGCTAAGTACCAACTAATCGGTTGAGCAGAGAGATCAAACCTAATTATGTAGTTTCCACCAGTAGATTCTGTATATGCGATATTGAATGAATTAATATCTACATTTTCAGAATTTAGCACTATGGTGTACATACGATAATCCTCAGTAGTTCCGTCAAAACATTTCTGTGCATTACCCCAAAGGTCTTGTGTAGAGGTTTTTATGACATATCCCATTTCACTTTCAGGATCCATGTCTCTAAAAAAACCAATACATATCCAGTTGGTATACCCATATGGTTTAAAGTGTATTTCATTCCCTGTTACATTTTCACCTAGTGGAACTGCATACACAGACGAGATATCTGCTATCTCAGGATTATTCCTAACAACACCGTTTTCTGAATCATACATTCGAGCATCCAGAGAGTTGTAAATCATTACATCAGCAGGATTTGAATTTCTAACAGTTCTTCTTACTAGCTCTAAAACAAATTCAGTCTCATTTCTTACTCTTGTTTTGTTACTAGATACTGTAGATATTTTAATTAGGGTAGTCAGAGTCACAGAAGCAATCAACATAACCATACCCATGATTACAATGGTGATTAACATTTCTACCAAACTAAAACCTT
The DNA here is from genome assembly GCA_035377085.1 of Candidatus Dojkabacteria bacterium. Taxonomy (GTDB): domain Bacteria; phylum Patescibacteriota; class Dojkabacteria; order SC72; family SC72; genus JAKPKF01. The sequence goes on along the minus strand of DAOSSC010000015.1, from coordinate 552 downwards.
CGTATTTGTTTCCTTTCAGATTTATCATAGATTAACAACAGTAAAGTAAGAATAGTCTTTAACATTGTTTCCTTTCGTTATTGTTCCTTCCGAATTTAGCTCTCCAACAATAATATTCCCAGATACATATCTGTCACCAACAGAATAAGATTCAAAGCAGTAAATTCTAAAGAATTCTTCATTAATAGCTGCATTTGAAACATACTCCCCTCTGTTTGCGTCAGCTTCTAAATATAAGAAGTTGCCATCAAGACCCTTCTTGAAAGTAAAGACTCCAGCCTCTGATAGTGGGACATAACACCCTGCAATATTTGGAAATAGATCTTCACCAGTAACTTTTTCCTGTTTTGCAATTTCTTTAACCGTTTCTGCCCCTTCGAGAGCAATTTGAGTCATGGTATCTATCTTTTCATTTTGTATTACTCCCTGCATTGTATTTACAGCTATTTGCATAAGGATAACGGAAGATGCACCAACTACCATAATAGCAATTAAAGCTTCTACAAATCCTAGTGCTTCATATTTTCTATCTATATTCTTTGTCATAATACT
>DAOSSC010000014.1:11901-15298 GCA_035377085.1 Candidatus Dojkabacteria bacterium | reverse complement strand
AGAAGTCCCGACTCCAACAGGAATCCCAATACCATTTGAAGTAGCTCTCTCTTCTGCTAACCCTATGAAGGTTGAGATTAGAGACTCTTCAGTCTTGGAGAGATTCTCCAAACAAGGGATCTTTTTGAAAGAGTTGTCTATCATAGACTGTAAGGGTTGTACCTTCCGAGAGATAGACAAGACACTTGGAAGTGCTACGGTACCGGAATGGATTGCAGTAAGAGATTATGTGGGAGACACTACTGTCCTCTATGTACACTCAAGCTGGCACTTGGAATATGGCCCATACCTAGGAGAAATTTTCCGTAGGATTGCAAAAGAAGAAGAACTCAAAGGAAAGGAAATCTGTTTCAACGAGATTTGCTTCTCAATTGCAGAAACACATATTCTGGAGAGTAATAAAGTTGTGGGGACTATCCCAGTATCTTCGTTTTTCGAATTGCAACCGAACCAAGTGATAATTGTCACTTGTGATTCGTACACGATACCAGGAGTACCAACGCCCAAAATGTTACTTCAATTAATACCACGCTAGTTGTGAAGAGGAGGTCCTTTCGACCAAAAATTAGGACCTCCTCGCAACACCCCACATATGTTACAATGGTATGTACCATGACACACACATCAAAACTCTTTACATTCATTCTTCTGTTTGTATGTTCCTTCTTAATTGCATCATATTTTCTCTTTACTAAATATCTGGATACAGATACAAAAAAACAAAGAGAAGAAATTACTCAATTAAAAAATTCCGAAAAACTACTCGCTGAAATGACCCTTGAAGAAAAAGTAGGACAGATGTTCCTAATGGGATTCTGGGGTACACAACCAGATTATTACATAACCAAGATGATTAAAGAACGACACATTGGAGGAGTAATACTGTTTAAATACAATGTAAAGAATAAAGAACAGTTAATACAACTATCAAAAAGTTTACAACTACTCAGTGACAAAATTCCACTCTTCATATCCATAGACCAAGAGGGTGGAGTAGTATCTAGATTAGGAACAGATATTGTTTCTGAAATTACTGCACAAAGTGAAATTAAAACAGAAAAAGATGCATACAATATATCTAAGAAGAGAGCAAAAGAATTAAAAGAGCTAGGAATAACTATGAACTTTTCACCTGTGTTAGATAATATACAGAAAGAGAATTATATTTTGTATGACAGAGTTTTTAGAAAAGATATCTCCTTACTTGGAAACAAGATGGTCTCTGGATACACAGATGGTAGTATGATTGCCGTACCTAAACACTTTCCAGGTCATCCAGATAACCTAACTGACTCTCACGAAGCTCTCCCAGAAGTAAATATCTCGGAAGCAGGATTTGATGAATATGCCTCTCAGTTTAAAGAGGTTATCTCAAACCAAGATACCCAAGCTATTCTAGTTGGACACATTCTTTTCAAGCAAATAGATACAAACTACCCTTCCTCTCTTTCTTCCAAGATAGTGACTGAGATTTTAAGAGAAAGATATGGATTCAATGGTGTAGTTATAACCGATGATATGCAAATGGGAGCACTAACTGAACGCTTCACGATTGCACAGGGTGCAGTCCAAGCAATAAAGGCAGGAAACGATCTTTTAATATATTCTGGAGAACCAGAACAACAGGCACAGGCATACAATGCAATTTTAGACGCAGTTAAAAAGGGTGATATACCTGAGCAGAGGATAAACGAAAGTGTACTGCGAATACTTACATTAAAAGCAAATATATTTAATTTGTAATGCTTTTGGGTTATGCAAAAGAAATTAGCGATACTCTCCTTTTTCATACTAATATTTCTTCTCGTGCTAACAGGTATATGGGCACTATTCATTAGAAAAGACAGCCCAGACACTACAAATGATTGGAAAACAATAACAGGAGAAGACATAACTTTAACATACCAATATGCAGGAGCTAATGTATGGAAATACAATGTTAAAGGACAACTTCCAAATCCATGTCAGAGTGCAAAGGTAGATGCATTAGTTGCAGAAAGCTACCCTGAACAAGTGACCATAATGGTAAATATTAAAGAAAACAACAGTACAGATACTGCATGTATACAGATTATACAGGAGCTAGATATCAGCGGAGAATTTAGTGCCTCAGAGAAAGCTACTGTGACATTACAAATTAACAAACAGTAATTCTAAAAGCTGTATAATATATTATGCTAACAAAATCAGATTATATTACATATCTTGACTCTCCCTTACACCTTTGGGCTCTTAAAAATAATCAATATGAAAGAAAACTGTCAGATTTTGACAAACACTTAATAAAACAAGGCTATGAAGTTGAAACCTTAGCAAGAGAGTATGTAAAAAAGTATGTTTCAAAAGATGCACAATACCAAAAGATATACCAAACAGACGATCTTTTTGCACGAGCAGATATTGTAGTTGGACAAGATATATATGAAGTAAAAAGTTCAACAGAGATATCCAAAGAAGATGAATACGATATATCCTTCCAATATTACTTAGCGAAAACATTAGATAAGATTGAAAATATATACTTAATCCACTTAAACAAAGATTATATACGAGGTAAAAAACTAGATCTAAAAGAGTTGTTTGTTGTCGAAGATATGACCTCCTTTGCGAAGAAGAAATGGGATTACACTGAAGCAACAGTAGCAGAAGCTATGCTAATAACCAGTAAAGAAACCCCGCAAGGATTATCTCCTTGCTACAACCCCAAAACCTGTCCATCCAAACCACTATGCTTCCCAGATACTCTCCCAGAATATTCCATTTATGATGTTTCTAGAATTAGCAAAAAGAATATTGATGCTCTTCGGGAAATGGGAATAGTAGATATGCGGAATATCCCTTCTGAATTTAACATAGCTCAAAAGCAGAAGTTGCAAATTGAAGCTACCAAAGAAGACAAAATTATAATTGATAAGCAAAAGATTCTCTCTGAACTAGATAGTTTAGAATACCCAATATATTTCCTAGATTACGAAACATACTCATGGGCTATTCCACAATTTGAGGGACACAAGCCATATGAGAATGTAGTCTTTCAATTCTCTTTACACATTCTTAAAAACAAAAATGGTAATCTCTCACATTACGAATACATAGCAATTACCAAAAAAGACCCAATGCTAGATGTCCTTGATATCCTCAAGGATGTAATAGGGGATAGTGGAAGTATATTGGTATGGAATGAAACTTTTGAAAAAGGTTGTAATAGTGAAATGGCAAGAATATATCCTGAATACGAGCCATTTCTTCTTAATCTAAATAGAAGGATATATGACTTAGGAAATATATTTAAATACCAAATGTATGTAGATCCTAAGTTTAAAGGCAGTTGGAGTATTAAGAATGTCCTACCAGTATTAGCACCAGATTTGAATTACCATGATATGGAGATAGGGAA
>DAOSSC010000014.1:10683-11801 GCA_035377085.1 Candidatus Dojkabacteria bacterium | reverse complement strand
GAATGGGCTTTGGAAATTCTAACATTAGAAATTCCATTCTGCCCTGAGATCATGGAAGAACAAGTTAAAAAAGCAATCGAGATTCTATTAACTTACCTTCCAGACCCACAGATAGGGATAAAATACAAAGAGCAAATTTTTCTTAAAGAAAAATACAAAACCCTCTGTCCCTCTCCTGTGGAAGCTTTAGCACTCATACAAAATCAGTAATTTGTTTCAAATACAGGAAGGTTATCCTTCAAAATAATCTTCCTGTATCTATTCACTTTTTCATTTCTTCTAGGTACAATAAATATAGTAAATTTATATATTAATACAGTATGAAGAAAGAACTCCTTATTAAATTATCTGTCACAGTGTCTGTAGTGGCTATGTTCATAGTAAATGCACTAGCAAATATCTTACCAATTAATGGTGTGACAACAGGAGCACTTTCTGATGCTATTCCAATCTACTTCGTTCCTGCAGGATATGCATTTTCCATATGGGGATTAATATATGCTGGGTTAGTAGTATACATAATCTCTATGTTTACTAAATTTACAAAAGAAGATGAGGCAATATATCCATGGGTAATTACAAGTAGTCTTGCAAATATTGCTTGGATATTTCTTTGGCACTACAGATTAATTTATCTATCTGTAATAGCCATGGTCCTTATTCTTGCTAGCCTCATTGCTATTTTCTTAATCCTAAATAAATCCAAAAAGGTCTCTATCTTTAAAACCCTTCCATTTGATATTTACTTAGGATGGATATCTGTAGCATCAATAGCAAACATAGCGGCTGCGTTATATACAGCAAATTGGGATAGATTTGGTATATCACCAGAGGTTTGGTCAGCAATAATGATTGTAGTATCAACAGGGCTTGCAGTATATTCAATATTTAAGAAAACATACTCTTACTCTTTGGTAATTCTTTGGGCAATAATTGGAATACTAGTAAAGTTCTCAGGATTATCTAATCCTGTTGAAATAGCATCTACACTAGGAATATTGACAATAACAAGTATAATTGGATTTAAGCTATATTTGGACAACAAGTAACTACAAGGTAACAGCCCACAATCCATGAACATTACAATATGCTCTGACTTTAATGCCCTTTTCCTCTTT
>DAOSSC010000014.1:1762-10583 GCA_035377085.1 Candidatus Dojkabacteria bacterium | reverse complement strand
CCAACATGTGTTACTTGAACAATATTCCCACATATTGGGCATTTATATATTTCATTGATTTTCATTGCTAAATATATTAAATTTAGATATATAAAGTATAGCTTGTTAGACAAGAAAACAAAACAATGGAAAGTTGGTCTTCAAAAAAGATCTATGGACTCATGTTTCTCTAGATTGGTGGATTTAAAATTAAAAGATATAATATGTTAAATACTGTATCTGTCTTTATTGGGATTGCAATTTGCTTGATTGTGTTATTCTTTAGTGGAAAAGCTTTAGTAAAAATTTCAACAGATATTGCTCATAAATTAGGTGTCAGCGATGTATTTATTGGTACCACTCTTATTGCGCTTACTACAGGAATACCAACTTTACTGGTTAGTCTAATCGCATTCCTTACAAATCAACAAGATGTTGCTCTTGGAAATCTAATTGGAACAAATTATGTAAATATTGGACTGGCTCTTGGAATTCCTGCATTCATGACTACAATCCTTGTAAAAAAGGAAGTCTTTGAGAAAGAGATTCCCTTGTATTTTTCCTTAATGGCACTTTTTACATCGTTTATACTTGATGGAAATCTTTCAAAACTGGAAGGCATTTTATTATTAATCTTCCTATTAGCAGCATGGGGGATAATTATCCAATATGGTATATCTTCGCACAAAGAATTAGAAAAGCAAGAGACTAAAACTTTTGAGAAAGAAAAAGTTAATTCCAGAGAGATTCTATCAGTATTACTAATATTTCTAATCATTCTTGTGTCTTCACTTGGAATCTCTTTTCTTACACCACTTTTTGCTCAATACACAGAAATTAATAGTTACATTCTTGGTCTTACATTGATAGGTGTTGGTACCTCTATTCCTACAATAACTGCAGGAATTGTTGCAGCAAAGGCAGGGAACACAGATATTATTGTTGGAAATGTATTTGGAGGAAACATTCTGAATATAACGCTTGGAATAGGATTACTTGCCATCATTAAGCCATTACAAATTAACAGTTTAGCAATAAATGATCTCCTTTTTGTGAATATTTACGGAGCAATTATTGTAATTCTTATTCTCGCAGAGATGAAATTTCTCGGAAAAAATAAAACTCTTAGCCGATTATCTGGATTAATAATGGTTCTCACATATTTAGGTTACCTCCTAACACTAATCCTCAACCATTTATAATAGACTATAATACCGTTAACTTTTGTGATACAATCTCTCCCTGTTATGGAATACTCTCCAGTTAATAAAAAAAACATAAGAAATGTCGCTATTATCGCACATGTAGACCATGGTAAAACTACCCTTGTTGATGCTTTTATGAAACAAACTCACCTCTTTAGAGATAATGAGGAGGAGATGAGTCAAACAAGGATACTTGACTCCAGTGACTTGGAGAAGGAGAAAGGTATTACCATTAGTGCTAAAAACATTTCCATCAGATACAAAGGATACAAAATAAATATTATAGATACCCCAGGGCATGCAGATTTTGGTGGAGAAGTAGAGCGAACATTGAATATGGCAGATAGTTGCCTTCTTTTGGTAGATGCAAAAGAGGGTCCCATGCCACAGACAAAATTTGTTTTAAAGAAGGCCCTTGAACTTGGATTAAAACCCATTCTTGTTATCAACAAAATAGATAAAAAACTAGCAAACATCAAAAGGACTCTCAGTAAAGTTCAGGACCTTTTTTTAGCATTAGCTTCAGATGTTGAACAATTAGAATTTCCTGTTTACTATGCCATCTCGAGAGAAGGAAAAATATTTAAAGAAATTCCAGATGGTGATCTTACAATTCCTAATTCAACAACAGGAGATGTAACTCCAATACTAGATGCAATCATACAGACACCAGAACCAAAAGGAGAATTAGATGCACCATTTCAGATGCAGATTAACTCTCTCGAATATGACCAACACCTTGGGAGATATTTAATAGGAAAAATTAAAAGAGGCAAAGTCAATATTAACGACCCAATAGTTCTTCTTACAAAAGAAGATAAAAAACAGGGAAGAGTAAAAGAACTTTTTGTAAAAGAAGGACTTGCTTGGATACCAGCAGGAAGTGCAGCTGTAGGAGAAATAGTTGCACTAACAGGATTAGAATCTACAGCCATTGGAGCTACAATTTGTGCACTGGATTACCCAGAACCACTCCCTGAGATAACGATAACTCCACCATCTGTTAAAATTAAGATAGAACCAAACACATCTCCTTTCCTAGGTAGAGAGGGAAAATATGTGACAGCAAAACAGCTTGGACAAAGACTTGAACAGGAGAAGAATTTAAATATTAGTTTGGATATACAAAGCCATGGTTCAAACAGCTACTTCATTTCTGGAAGAGGTGAACTTCAGTTAGCAATTCTTGTTGAACAATTAAGAAGAGAGGGATTTGAATTACAATTAAGTAAACCAGAAGTAATTCTTCAAAAAATCGATGGCGTAGTCTCCGAACCACTTGAAGAATTAATCATCGATGCACCAGAGATATACATGAGTACAATAACCCAAGAGGTAAGTGATAGAAAAGGGGAGTTAGTTAATATTGAAACAGAAGAAGGTAATACACGATTTACATACAAAATATTAACAAGAAATATAATTGGATTACACAGAGTTCTAATGAATGCTACAAAAGGTGAAGCCATTATTAATAGCTTCATAACAGAATATGTCCCATATACACAACAAGAGACTCTTTTTAGAAAAGGTGTAATCATATCTTCTGAGACTGGTACAGCACTTGCATACTCTCTGACTACTATTCAGGAGAGAGGAAGACTTTTTATAGAGGGAGCTACAGAGGTATACGAGGGAATGATAATCGGAATAAACAATCATGAAAATGACATTGAGGTGAATCCATGCAAAGCAAGACATAAGACAAATGTTAGAATGTCACATGCAGAAGTAACAGAGATATCTCTTAAAGCTAAATTACCACTTACATTGGAATTTGCACTCTCATTTATTAACGATGATGAGCTGATAGAGGTAACTCCAAAAAGCATTCGTCTAAGAAAAAAACTATTAACCGACACTGAACGAGTATGGGCAAAGAGGAAAAACCTAACTGCCTATGCTAAACAACAAATGGGTATAGAGTAATCATTAAATCCAAATAACTATATAAAAGAAAAAGGGCTGTTTTACCAGCCCTTTTAGAATTCAATTAATAACAGAATTAATTTCTGTCGTCTCTATTGAAGTTTCCGCCATCGAATGATCTTCTCTCACGATTTTCCTCACGTGCTTCAGATACATTCAAAGCTCTACCGTCCAACTCTTTACCATTCAACTCAGCAATTGCTTTCTGAGCTTCTTCTTCAGAAGACATTTTTACAAAACCAAATCCTTTGGATCTGTTCTTGATTCTGTCCTTGATTACTACTGCCTCTTCGACAGTACCAATGGCACTAAAAGTCTCTCTTAACATCTCGTCATCGACGTTCCAGCTAAGATTTCCGATAAATAATTTGTTTCCCATTATTTATAAAAAATAAAATAAACTCGCTATACCAATACACTTGGGAGAAAAATTACTCAAAGCAGTCTGTTCGATCGCTCCAATAGCATGAACATTATATCATAGTTTGTAGTAAAATATATACCTATGGAAAAATCAATATTAATACATACTTGCTGTGCAGATTGTTTACTTAATACACTCTCATCTCTTGAAACACAGGAGAACCCTACAGTACTTTTTTACAACCCAAATATCCACCCAAGAGCAGAATTCCTTGAAAGATTAAATGCTGTAAAAATAGTATTAATGGATTATCCTAATATTAAGTTGGTAATCCCAGATTACCGTCCAAGTGAATATTTCGAAAGTATAAAGAAAGAAGAGAAGCGATGTACTGGATGTTGGAAACAAAGATTGGGCTATCTTTTTAAATACGCCAAAGAGCATGAATTCGACTCTGTAACTTCTACACTAATTAGTAGCTCATACCAAAATAAAGGTGAGATACTCAAAATTGCATCAGACTTAGAAAAAGAATTTTCAATTCCATTCATACTACCAAAAGAATACAAGCAAGAAATACATAAAGGTTTTTACAAACAAAACTTCTGTGGTTGTTGTTACTCACTTACGGAGCGAATGAATGAAAAATATGTAAAATAACTGCTATAATTTTCCCTATGGATTACTTTGTCATAATATTACTTGCCCTGTTGGCATCAGTTGCAATTCTGATTATCCTCTCTCATTTTCTACCAAACAAAGATACAAACGATCTCGAAGAAGAAGAAGAGTAAAAATATTGTAAGGTTTTTGTAAGACAAAGATTAATAAACTGTCAAGATGTTGAGCCCTAAATTTAGACCTTCAATCCTTCTAATAATTTGTGACGCAAACATTGGTTGTCTATTCCAAAAAAATTTCCTTGATACAGAATTCTATATCAGTATCGCATACAATTCTGAAACTGGTATAAAGAAAGCCTTAAGTAATAAATATGACATTGTATTAATAGATCTACAGGAGAAAGCAAAAGAATGCTTTAAGACTTTAATTCGCATAAGAGATGTAAACAGAAATATTCCTATTATTGTAATTGGAAACAAGGAAGATCATGAAAGCCAAATCAATACATATAAGCTTGGAGGAAACCTCTTTCATTCTAAACCAATAAGCTTTCCATTAATTGAGGCAGAAATTCGGCAACTTCTTTTTTATAAATTTAAAAAAATACTCATACAAATGGGAGATATAGAAATAGATTTAACAAGCAGAGTCATAAAACGAAAGCAAAAAGAGATTAACCTTACCAAAAGTGAGTTTAATCTCCTGCTTCTGTTAATAAAAAACCGCGAAATGGTAATTAGCCGAGAAAAAATAATCTCAAATGTTCTCAATTATAACAAAGATATTGGATATGCTGCCGTAGATACTATGATTAGTAGAGTAAGAAAAAAGCTTTCTCAGTACGGTAGTGAAAGCGTAATTGATACTGTTGTAAAAGTCGGTTACCGATTAAATCCTATCTATATTAAAAATTGTAAAATCAAACACTACTAATAATTATGATATACTCTTGGGTATGCCAAAAGCACTCAAAATCATAACAATTAAAAATAAAGATGAGGAAAAATTACTAAGACAAAAAAGCCAAAATATCACCACAGAAGAGATAAAGACTCCACAGTTCCAAGAATTTTTAGATAATCTCCTCTACACAGCACAACACAGTGAAGAGCAAGGTAATGTCCCTGCAGGGGGTATTGCTGCTGTACAGGTAGGAGAACATAAAAGAGTTTTCTTCATTCTCAATTACGATACGAACCAATGGGAAGTTTTTATAAACCCAAAGATAGAGATAGAGGAATTTTTAAAGACTACCACAAAGGAGGGTTGTTTAAGTGTACCAGATATTTTAGGGAATGTTACAAGATATCTAAAGGTAAAAATTAGATACCAAAATAGAGAGGGAGAGTGGGAAACAAAAAGATACGAGGGTCTAAATGCTGTAAGCATACAGCATGAGGAAGACCACTTGGAAGGAGTCCTTTTCATTGATAAAATGGTAAAGTAAATTATTAGCAAGCTGCCATACATGTTTAAGAAAATAATAATAACGATAATACTTTCAGTTATATTGCTTGAGAGCAAGGGCATCTTTGCTCAACAAAGTGTCGATGATGTTATCGGAACAGTAAAAACAGAAAGCGTTATTTCAGATTTAGATCAGAAAGAAGCTCAGAGGGAGGAGTCCTTTACAAATCTTCTCAAGCTCAATATCCCGAGCCAGACGAATAATCCTAGCTTGATTTTAACTTTTATTGATCCATCTGAGGAAAAAAAGGGCGTTCAACTTGAAATAGATTCCAAAAGTTTTATAACTATTACGAGTCCTTATACTCTACCTGCTCTTTCTATTGGTGATCATATTTTGAAGTTTAAATTTGTAGATAATGTCGGAACAACCCAATTGCTTGAAAAGACATTGATTGTACTCCCAAGAGCTCCAATTATAAATGCACCAACCATAAATGACTCATCTGTGCTAGTGTATGGTACTGGTTTGGCAAATTCAGAAATTATTCTTGTAATGTCCTCTGGCTTAAATATATTTACTAAGCAATCCACCATAGATGGCGAGGGAAAATGGTCCATCCCGTTTGAAGCAGGAGAACTTGTGGATGGGACATACTCTTTAACAGGATACGTTCGAAAATATGGATACTCAAGTGATCCAGCGGAGCCAATCACCTTCATTCTTGGTGAAGGAACAACAAACATAGCCGGAACTAATACAAATACTTTTGCCTTTAAAAATGTAGATGTTTCCAAATTAGGAAAGTTCGTATCTGACAATCCGGATATCATAGCCTTAGTTGCAGGTTTTTTTGTACTAGGTTTTTTGGTATCTTTCCTTCTTTCTCTAATCTTCAAAAATACAGATAACGACAAGGATATCGAAAAAATGAGGAAAGAAGTTGTAAAACCAAAAACTGAAGGAAAAGAGTTAACATTAAAAGAGAAACTCCTTTTAGATAAGAAAGGAGAAAAACCTTCTGTAGAGGACAAGAAGAATGAAAAAGCCGAAATAAAAAAAGAGGAAGAGCCTGAACTTAAAGAAGAAGAAAAAATTGTTACAAAGATTGACTTCTTAAGAGATTTCAAAAACTTTGACCCAGACAATGCGAAGGGCAAAGAAAGCAACAATCCTCAGAGGAAAATTAAGATATCTCTCACATCAAAAAAGGATTAATTCGTGATAGAATGTAGCACACGCCAAGATGGTGAAATGGCAGACACGCTACGTTCAGAACGTAGTCCTAGCAATAGGGTGGGGGTTCAAGTCCCCCTCTTGGCATGTTATTTCCAATACCAACTCTCAATATTTGCAAATCTCTCATAAGAGAAGTTACATGTATCTAGATTGACACCTTTTAGTTTATCATTTACTACATAAACGAAATTTGGATGATACAGGAATACAACGGGAGCATCTTCTACTAAGTATTTCTGGAAAGTAGCATATCTCGCTTTCCTTGTATTTATATCTGTTGTCCTTCTTCCATCTTCCAAAAGAATATCTACCCTCTCATATGAATACCCAGAGAGATTAAGATCTGGATAACTACTTTTAAGAGAGTGCCAAAGATTGTATTGATCTGGATCTACAGTAGTCTCAATCTCAAATAAAAGGAGTTCAAAATCTCTTGTAGCAATAATCTCCTGAGTAATTTGTGTATAATTTAACCTTTCTGTTTTAAGAATAATTCCTTCCTGCTCAAGCAACTCTTTCAGTTTTGTAACTAATCTATCGTTAATCTCACTTTGGAAATATGTCAAAGTGAAGCTTAAAATTTCATTCTCCTTTGATTCATAGTAAATTTCACCCTCTTTTCTCTCATATCCCGCACTTTTAAGATACTCTCTTGCCTCTTCGGGATTGTATTCAAGATAATCTACATTTTTGTTGTAAACCCAAGAGTCTGTAGCATATGGACCATATATAGGAACCCCAGATATCTTAGCCTCTGCATATAATTTGTCTTTATCTATTAAAGAAGATAATCCTTTCCTTAAATTCTCATCTTTTAAATCTTCCTTTCTCAAATTGAAAAATATCAACTTGCTTCTGTATTTTTCCTCCATAATATATGTATTGAAGTTCGGATATTCCATAGTAAAGCTCAATGCCTCCTGATCCCAACCATTAACCGCATCCAATAGTCCAGTTCTAAATGCTGTGTTTAAACTCTTTGTGTCTGGATATACCCTAAGGGTAATGTTCTTAATATTGGGAGTATACCTATCATATTCGTTATCTACAAGATACACTGCGTTTTGCTCTGTTCTTACCACTTTGTATTTTCCACTACCTACTGGATATCTTGCAAAGATATTAAATGGCATATCGCTAAGATTTACATCTCCTAAAACAGAGTAGGGAACTATGTATATTGAGATAGCCTCAAAAAATAGAGGGTTTTCCTCTCCTAACTTAAACCTAACTGTGTATTCATCAATCTGCTCAACAGTAACACCTTCTAAGGATATACCTACAGTATCATAGTCATAATCTTTTGAAAGAGAAAGGGCTGTTTTAAATGTAAACACCACATCTTGAGCTGTAAGTTTTTCCCCATTTTGCCAAAGAAGATCTTTTCTTATTGTAAAAACATATTCCAACTTATTCTCTGCCATACTCCACTTCTCAGCAATTCCAGCAACAGGTTTTCCTGACTTATCAATATGAATAAACTTATCAAAAACTAATGATTCTACGGATTTATCAAAATAGTTTGCAGAAGCAAATATTGGATTGAAAGAAGAGATAGCCCCGACACTACCCTCTGTGAAAGTTTCCTTATCCTCAGCTCCATCTAATATATTTGCAAAAGTCGAAGAACGAAGAAAAAGGATAAACACAAAACCCAGTACAATAAAAAGCAGAATATAACTAAAAGGATGAGTTGTTTTAAAAATCTTTGATACAACAGAAGGATAATTCCAAAAGAAATCCCTAAAATCTTTTTTAGGAGTAATCTCTTTTATTTCAGAATCTGAAAGAGAAGACAGAGCATCTTTCATCGAGAGAACTTCCTTCTTTTCTTTTTTTGCTTGCATATTTTCTAAGCAGATAATTTCAGTAACAAAAGGGAAAGAACTATTAATATCACGATCAAAGCAATTGTGAAATAGTAGAGAAATCTCTCTAGTCCTCTCTTTGTTCTAAATACCTCTCCACCACCTCCAAACATCTTTCCTAGACCTTCAGCACGGTTTTGCATAAGAATACTCACAACAAGGAGAGAACAGACAACAATCTGCAATATATATACTAGATTTAGAA
>DAOSSC010000014.1:0-1662 GCA_035377085.1 Candidatus Dojkabacteria bacterium | reverse complement strand
GATGGAAATATGATTCCTCGCTCAAAAATTTGCATAGCAACAAATAAGATTAGGGAGTAAACAAAAAATAAACGTAGGGTATTTCTCATAAAAAGGCAGTAAATATTTTATCTTTGTATAATATATCACAACTTATCATAGACATGAACTATTTCTTTGAGTATACTTTACCTAATAAAACTGCCGTATGTATAACACTGCCAAAACAAAAATCATTGCTACGATAGGACCATCCTCATGGGATAAATCTGTGCTTACAGACATGATAAGCAACGGTCTCTCGATTGCTAGAATAAATAGTTCCTTTGCAAACGACGAGGAAATAACAAGAGTTGCAAAATTAATAAGAGATATATCTCCAAGAGTAGCTCTAATGTTAGATACACAGGGTAGCAAGGTTAGAATTGTAAATATAAAGGATGAAATAAAGGTAGAAGGGCAAATAATCATCTCCTCTAATAGTGATACCAAAGGAATACAAATTTCATATCCAAATATTCATCAACTTCTTAAACAGAACGACTTAATATTATTTGACGATGGGAATATTGAGTTAACAGTTGAAAGGATAGAGGAGAAAGAGGTCTTTTGTAAGGTAATACATGGAGGAATATTGAAACCAAACAAATCAGTATTCTTGCCTTCTGTTAGATTAGATCTTCCAATAATTTCGGAAAAAGACAAAGGCTCCATAGAGTCTGCATTACGCAATGATTATGATTTTCTTTCCGTATCTTTTGTAAGAACAAAAGGAGATATTGAAGAGATCAAACAAATTGTTGGGCAATCAGATATAAAGATAATTGCAAAGATAGAAAATCAGGAAGGACTTGATAACTTTGATGAAATATTAAGTGTTGCTGACGGCATTATGATAGCAAGAGGAGATCTTGGAGTAGAAATACCCTATGAGAAGCTTCCAGTACTTCAAAAACAATTGATATACAGATGTAGAGCTGTAGGAAAACCCGTAATTGTTGCAACTCAGATGTTAGAATCCATGAGAGAAAATATTAGACCAACTAGAGCGGAGGTATCTGATGTAGCAAATGCTGTCATGGATGGAACAGATGCAGTTATGCTCTCCGCAGAGACCTCTACGGGTAGATATCCAGTTGAAGCAATGAAAGCATTACAGAGAATAGCCAAAGAGGCAGAAGCAGTTATGCAGACTTCAAAGGTATATGGAGCAACCCAAGCTTCAAGAGAGGTAGATGAACTTTGTAGAAATGCTTGTGATATTGTTGAAAATACGAATATTAAAGGAATCGTGGTCCTTTCAAATATGGGTAAAACACTACCTAGCCTTTGTAGACATAGACCGAACATCCATATATGGTCTATAAGCAATAAAATAAAGCGAATTAGACAGGAGAGAATATTTTTTGGGGTTACAAGCTATTACATAAGAGAATTTCCAACGGATAGAGATGAAACGATAGAAAGGGCAGTAGATATTGTTTTCTCTCACGGGGAGTTGGATTTAAACGATAAAATTGCTATTATTAGCGGTAGTTCTATAAGACATAATAGTGAAGATGCAACATTAGAGATTGTAACTGTAAAGGATGTCTTATCTAGATAGCGCGGTGACGTAGCCAAGTTGGTTAAGGCCGCGGTCTGCAAAACCGCTATCACGGGTTCGAATCCCGTCGTCACCTC
>DAOSSC010000013.1:13458-16134 GCA_035377085.1 Candidatus Dojkabacteria bacterium | reverse complement strand
TTAACATCTTTGTCAAAAAAGGGTAAAATATAGGATACTTGTGCTTGAAAATTAAGTTACATATTCATACAACATAATGCCACAGAAGAGCGATTACGGAGCATCAAATATTCAAGTATTAAAAGGCTTGGAGGCTGTAAGAAAAAGACCGGCAATGTACATCGGTTCTACGGATAGGAACGGTTTACACCATATATTTACAGAGATACTAGATAACTCAGTTGATGAGGCTATTGCTGGATACTGTACTAACATATGGGTTATTTTTAATAAAGATAATTCTCTAACAGTTAGAGATAATGGTAGAGGTATTCCTGTTGCCATCCATCCAGAAACAAAGGTTTCTACATTGGAGACCGTTATGACCAATCTCCATGCTGGAGGTAAATTCGACGATGGAGCATACAAAGTCTCAGGAGGACTTCACGGTGTAGGTATGAAATGTACAAATGCTCTTTCAGCACAAATGACAACAACAGTAAAACGTGATGGAGGGATTTTTCAACAGGTATATGAGAAAGGTATTCCAAAAGCTCCAGTCAAAAGAATCGGTGATTCAGATGAGACAGGAACAGAGCATACCTTTTTACCAGATCCAACTATCTTCCAAGAAACAGAGTTTGATTTTAATACAATAGTTAGGAGTTGTAGACAACATGCATATTTAACAGCAGGGCTTAGAATATCTGTAATAGATGAGAGAGAAGAGAAACCTACTAGATATGATTTGTACTTTGAGGATGGAATTAAATCATATGTACAGTTTTTAAATATCGATAAGAAATCAATAGGGGAAGATCCATTTTACATGAACAAGGAGGACTCAGGAGTACTTGTTGAGGTGGCTTTGCAGTACACAGATGGAATGGAGGAGGATGTTAGATGCTACACGAACAACATCATAAATCCAGAGGGTGGTACACATTTAGCAGGATTCAGAACCGCTCTTACAAGTGCATTTAATACATATGCTCAAAAGACAGAATTACTTAAAGGATTAAATGGAACCCTTAGCGGAGATGATGTAAGAGAGGGACTAACTGCTGTTATTTCAGTGAAAGTTCCAAATCCTCAATTTGAGGGCCAAACAAAAATCAAATTAAATAATCCTGAGGTTAAAGGTATTGTAGGCAAATTAGTAAGAGATGAACTTCTGGTATATCTTGAAGAACATCCAAATGAAGGTAAAAGCATAATTGGAAAGGCCGTCTTAGCTAACAAAGCGAAGGCAGCAGCAAAAGCCGCAAGAGATGCTGTTATCAGAAAAGGTGTTCTTGAAAGTACAAGTCTTCCTGGTAAACTAGCAGATTGTTCTAGTAAGGATCCAGCAGAAAGTGAATTGTTCATAGTAGAAGGAGATTCTGCAGGTGGATGTTTTTCTGCAGATACTAAAATTGCACTAACAGACGGAAGGTCTTTAAGCTTCTTAGAGTTAATCCAAGAACAAAGAGTTGGGAAAACAAACTATTGCTATACAATTTCAAAAGAGAATCAGATAGCAATAGCACCAATTCGGAATGTAAGAAGAACAAAAAGGAATGCCTCTGTAATAAAAATTACCTTAGATAATACTGAAGAAATCATCGCAACTCCTGACCATAAATTTATGTTGAGAGATGGTTCGTACAGAAAAGCCAAAGACTTAACTACAAATGATTCACTTATGCCCCTCTATAAGAAACTCTCTGAGAGAAAAGGTAGGGTTACTATTGAGGGCTATGAGATGGTTTTGAATCCATCAACTTCAAAATGGATATTCACACACTTACTCTCTGATAGATATAACTTAGAAAATAAAATCTATAAAGATTTAAAGGACGGCTACAAACATTACAAGGCTTACAACCGAACTTATCTTGACAGAAGTCTAAAAGCTCTTCGAACCGTGTATGAGAACTCTGGCGAAATTTCTGTTGAAGCATATAACTCTATAAGAAAAGAATCAAATGACAAAACTCTACTTATGATCCCTACCCTATGTAGCCGATTCTTTAATAATGACATCACAAAATTAGAAGATGCTGTTAAAAACTATAATCATAAGATTAAATCAATTGAATATCTTAAAGATAAAATTGATGTATATGATTTAGAGGTACCAAAAACGAATAATTTTGCTCTTGCTAGCGGAATCTTTGTTCATAACAGTGCCAAACAAGGACGAGATAGACATACACAAGCAATTCTTCCACTTAGAGGTAAGATTATGAATACACAGAAATACCGAGTCGACAGAGTACTTTCTAACAACGAGTTTAACGATATAACTACAGCACTTGGTGTTGGAATTGGAGATACACTAGATATTTCAAAACTTAGATACCACAAAATAGTCATTATGAGTGATGCTGATGTCGATGGATTACATATAACAACATTGGTATTAACGCTTCTGTTTAGATTCTTTAGACCTTTAATAGAACAGGGGTACGTCTATGTAGCACAACCTCCACTGCACAAAGTAGAGATTGGAAAGAAAAAATACTATTTTTTAAACGATGCTGAAAAAGAGGCTTTTGTAAAAGAAGCTAAAAAAGAAGGTAAAGCACCTATAGAAAATAGGTTCAAAGGATTGGGAGAAATGAATCCAGAACAGTTATGGGAAACCACTATGAATCCAGAGACTAGAGTATTAAAAAGAGTAGAGATACAAGATGCAGAGGAAGTAGAAAAAAC
>DAOSSC010000013.1:0-13358 GCA_035377085.1 Candidatus Dojkabacteria bacterium | reverse complement strand
CTTGTAAAACTAGCACAAGATTTTTCAACAAGATATGTACTTGTAGATGGACAGGGAAACTTCGGTTCAATTGATGGAGATGGAGCAGCAGCTATGAGATACACAGAGGCAAGAATGGGAAAGATTACCATAGAACTTCTAAGAGACCTGAATAAAGGAACAGTAACATTCACTCAAAACTACGATGGTACAAGACTAGAACCAACCGTACTTCCAGCACTTTTTCCAAATGTATTAGCTAATGGTACAGATGGTATTGCAGTAGGTATGGCAACAAAAATGCCTCCACACAACCTGCGAGAGCTAATAACTGCACTGCAGGAAATGATAAAAAGGGGTAACAAATGGGAAGGTAAGGGCATATATAATGAGTTAAGAAAAGCAAAAGAAGCAAAAGAAATTATTCCTCAGACACTAAACCCTAAACCAGAGGACTACCTAGAAAACTATGTAGATTTAGCAGACCCAAATCTCGCTAAGAATATTGAGGAATTAAGAAAGAAAATTGCCGAAGAGAAATCTGTACTATACCCAGAATTCAAATCAGACATTACACCACTAGATTTAATTGAGATAATACCTGGGCCAGATTTCCCAACTGGAGGAATCATTTATGACCAAAAAGAAATTCTAAATGCATATGCTACTGGTCGAGGAAGAATCCTTCAGAGAGCAAAAGCTTCAATCGTAGAGGGTAAGCAGGGAAGATTCAACATCATAATCACAGAGATACCATTCCAAGTTAACAAAGCCCACATGATTGAGAAATTCGCAGACCTTGTTAAAGAAAAGAAGATAGATGGCATTGCAGACATTAGAGATGAGTCGAATAGGGAAGGAATGAGAGTAGTAGTAGTACTAAAAAGAGACGCACAACCAAAAGCAGTTCTCAACAAGCTCTACAAATATACTGAGATGCAAAAGGTCTTCAATGCGAACATGATTGCATTGGTAGAACAGGAACCAAAGACATTACCTCTAAAAAGAATCTTGGAATTATTCCTCTCTTTTAGATTAACAGTCACCATTAGAAGATATGAATTTGACTTAGCTGAAGCAAGATTTAGAGCACATATACTTGAGGGTCTTCTTAAAGCACTAGATATGCTAGATGAGGTAATTGCAACTATCCGTGGCTCTAAAACTCAGGAAACTGCAAAAACAAATCTTATGGATAATTTCAAATTTACAGAGGTTCAAGCACAAGCAATCTTAGATATGCAACTTAGAAGATTAGCTGCTCTTGAAAGGATGAAATTACAAAATGAATACAAAGAACTTCAAGAGAATATCAAAGAATACAATGAAGTACTTGGGAATCAGGACAGAATTTTAAAAATCATTTCTAAAGATTTGGAAGAGATAAAAGAAAAATATGGTGATGATAGAAAAACAAAAGTTGTTAAAGGACAGGTAAATGAGATATCTGAAGAAGATATGGTAGCTAATGAAGAGATGTTGGTTACAATAACACATTCTGGATATATTAAGAGATTAACTCCAGACACTTACAAATCTCAAAGAAGAGGTGGCAAAGGTGTTTCTGGTGGCGAAACCAAAGAAGGTGACTTCATAGAACATGCCTTCCTTTGTAATACACACGATGAACTTCTTCTATTCACTAACAGAGGTAGAGTCTTCAACATTAGAATATTTGAAATTCCAGAATACGGAAGAACAGCAAAAGGTCTTCCTTTGGTTAACCTTATACAGTTAGAACAAAACGAAACAATTAATTCTGTTTTGACCAGAAATCCAAATGGAACAATAACTGAAAAAACAGAAGGCGGTGAGAACATCAACTACTCATACTTCTTGATGGCAACAGAAAAAGGTGTCATAAAGAAAACAGCGCTTGAAGAATACAAGAAGATTAGATCTAATGGGTTAACAGCAATTAAATTAGAAGATGGAGATCAGCTTACATGGGTAAAACCAACAACAGGAAACAACGATGTGGTGATTGTTACAGCAGATGGTAAATCTGTTAGATTTAAAGAGTCTGATGTTAGACCTATGGGAAGAAGTACAAAGGGAGTAACAGCTATCAAGTTTAAAAATCCTACAGACTATGTAGTAGGGATGGGAATAATTAAAGATGACAATGAAAAGCTATTAACCCTCTCAGACAATGGATATGGAAAGATGACAACACTTAAGGAGTATCCTCTTCAAAAGAGGGGGGGGACAGGAGTCTTTACATTTAGAGTAACTCCTAAAACAGGAAGAATAGCTTCAGCAAGGATAATTGAAAAAGACGAGAAAGAGATAGTTGTTATCTCTCAAAAAGCAAAAGTTATTAGATCAGAGCTTAAAGCAGTTCCAACACTTGGAAGACAAACATCTGGCGTAAAACTAATGAATATGAATGGAGATGATAGTGTAGCTACAGTAGCAATTCTTTAAGTCTTTTCCTTTCATAATCTATTTTAGAGGTATCCATAAGGCTCCTACTTACTGGGTCATATTTAGTATTTAGATGTTTTTCAATAGCGTCTAATCTATCATTTACTTCAATACTCATCTTGTAAACCTCCTGTATATTGCCATCCTATCTTTTTATATCTCCTCTGCTATTTGCATCTAGTAAAGCTAATCCTTGTAAAGTACCATTAATCTCACCAACCGTATCTACAATACTGCATATTCTTCTATCCAATTCTTCATATATCTCTTCCATCCTCCCTTCCGATTTGTCCATCCTCTTGTCCAACGTATCAAACCTTGGGAAAAGTATCTTCTCTATGGCCTTTAAATCTTCTTTGGTTAACATATGTGAGGAGAAATAATTTAGTATTTAAATATTACAATCTCTCAATTTATATTTCTTGACCTAGAAAGACATAGTTCATTACTTGTAGCAAAAGTAGGCCCCATAGTAGTATAATCATGTGTTCTTTTAAACGGTACACACAAGATTTAATCCGTGTACTATCATAGCGTGTTTCAATATCTCTAGGAGGAGAAAATGAATAAAAACTCTGATGAAAAAATGGTGGAAAAGATTATTGTCGTTATAATTACTCTTGTAATTATCGCCTTCCTGTTCCTTGTTTTGAAAGGACCTCTAGGATTTAGTTCGCCACCACCAAGGGTAATATCTGGAGAAGAAGTATTTATTCTTACAAACTTTCCGACTGTGTTCCCTCAAGGGGAATACACCTGCTATCCAACAATTGGAAAGAAAATATACATACAAAATGATGGTGGAAAATCTACTTGCGAAAGAGGAGAAGTGATTTCTATAAAAGAAGACTTTCAAACATATATCTGGTTCAGGTAAGTAAATGAGTGGGAATTAATACCCCTTAATTCCCACTCATAATTGAAACACGCTAATCTTTTTATGCTAAAATATCGTGTTATGACAGAATTCTTCTCAAATATATGGATATATCTCTCTACATTAGTTCTTTCCTTCAATGTAGTTACAATAGATTTTCAAGATACACAGGGAGTAGAAAAAAACAATGTTAAGACATCCAATACCATAGAGGTAAATGATATTAAGGAAAGTATAATCCCCAAGACATACTCTAACTACACACCTTCAGTTTCTTGGTGGACATATCCTAGCAATATTAAAACTGTAAAAAGAAATGGTAATGATCTTTTAGTACATGTAAACAAGGAGTACAAACTACCATCTACATATGCTCCAAACGACTTAGTAAAAGCAAGTAATTCTGGAATTAGAAATGGAGATAATTTTTATGTTAGAAATATACTAATTAACGATTTACGGGATTTAGTAAATGCTGCCAAAGCGGATGGAATAGATCTAAGCATAGTTTCTGGATACAGATCATATGCTACACAAGTAAGTACTTACAATTATTGGGTACAATACAATGGAGGTAATGTAGATGCGGCAGATAGAATATCTGCAAGAGCAGGACATAGCCAACATCAGCTTGGAACTGCTATAGATTTTAGTAGTAAAGAGGTTAGTGACAACATAGGGACAAGGTTTAGTACTACCAAAGCAAGTACTTGGTTACAGAAGAATGCCCACAAGTATGGTTTTGTTCTTAGTTTCCCTTCTGGATATGAACGTGTAACTGGATTTAGTTATGAAAGTTGGCATTATAGATATATAGGGAAAACGAATGCTCTAGAGATGAAGAACCGTGGTATGATATTAGAAGAATTCTTAAGAAATAAAAATTAATAGTGATGAAAAGAGAAAAAATAATCAATACTACAGGGAATATATATATTATCATCGGTGCTATTCTCACCTTTGCATCTCTCTCTCTCCTTGCGTATCCTCAGCTACCATATATATTCAACAAACTAAATATTAGTTCACCAGAAGTAGAAGCAGAAACTCTGCAAATTCCTGTTACAGAGAACAAGGAAGACGATACAGAACAACCTCCAGAACCTCCACAGATAACTCTGCCTGAAAAAGATACCTCTCTTACAGAGACAAATACATTAATAATTCCAAAGATTGGTGTAAAAGCAAAAATTATAACTGGAAAAGACCCTCTCAAAGCATTAGATAAGGGGCCATGGATAGTTTACGACTATGCAAATCCAGAACAAAACTATCTTGGAGAAACAACTAAATCCATAATTATAGCTTCGCACAGGTTTGGGTACTCTTCATGGACAACTGAATACAGGAATAAGATATCTTTCTTCAACCTCCCAAATACAAAGATAGGGGATAAGGTGATTATAATATGGAATCAAAGAGAGTATATATACCAAATCTTTAAACTTGATGAGAACAAGTACATAAAGGATATTGATGCAGATCTTATCCTATATACTTGTAAGTATTATAACTCCCCAATCCGTATATTTAGATTCGCAAATCTTGTCTCTATCAACGGAGAACCAGTTTAAGATACACAGCCTCCTCATACCCATATATTGATATTTACAGTGGCTTATAGTATAATTCTCTTAGTTCTTTAATAAATTTATTAATGTCAATTATGAAAAACACATTTTCTGTATTGGCAACTTCTTTAGGATTTATACTTCTTAACACATCCTCTATCTTAGCTGATGGTTATGGACATATACCTGTAGATACCTCTTTTATCCTAGATAACAAGAGTATATTTGCTGGTATAGCATTAATCGTTTTCGGTTTAGGAATAGGTTTGATGTTAGAGGGTAGATATTTAAAGAGTAAAACAAAAGCGCAGTAGCTTTTGGTCAATAGAGTAGGGCACTGTTTATACATTGCCCTACAGTATTGAATTAATTTAATAAATTATATTAATACAATTAAAAACTTGCTCCTTAAAAACATTTCCAATCATTAGAAGATTCATAGTTAGCGATTATTTTAATCTCTAGAATGTTTCTTTTAATAGAAACAAGGTTCTTTAAAATAACTTGTATTATGTGATTAATATAATCCATATTTATACAAGTATCATATGGAAGGTTATGGCAAATAATTTTCTCTTTTAGCTACAACTTTACCTTATTTCTTATATAGAAATATGTAATAAATAAGGTGAGGTTGTGGCGACCTTATACTGAAACTAAAAATTCACTCATAAAGGAAAAAGGAGAAAGAAATGTCAATCACAGAGAAAGACATCAAGAAAATCTCGATTAACATTGAGATGAACGAATCCGCCAAGGCAAATGCGCCTGTTGCTCCAAAAGCTACTGCGCCTGTTGCTGAAGACAAGATCGAGACCAAGGGAGATTCTAATCTCTTCTGGAAAGTTCTTGGCATCCTTGGGCTCCTGGCACTGCTGGCATTGATCGCAATAATGTTGCTCAACAAACCTGCAGTATCAGCTCAAACCCCAGGGTCGGCACCGATCGTTGCAAATCCAGTTTTACCAAACAATGGCACCTTAGAAAGCCCAGATCCCAGATCAGCCGGATCCAACGCCAATTTCATTGGCTATTTTGGATCAAGAGGAAAGGATTGGGTAGTACCTAATCAAGTTTTTGATACATCTGGTACAACTCGCGATGTTGGTTCTGTCCTGTTCACTTGGTGTGACAAGGAAGCCATTTGTTTCTATCAAATTCTCCATCCAGGAGATGTAATTCAAATTGGCCATCAAGGTTCGCAGATTAACATCTACGACAAAGCCTATTCTGGTCAGGAAACAAAAGAATTACAATACATCGCCACGAAAGAAAATACCAGCTGGACATTTGTCCAATAATAGCCACAACCACCTCCATATGAATTGGGCACCCCCCTCTTAACAGAGGATTATTCTATTGACTTAACTGTCAAAAAAAATAATATTGGGTGCCCTTTTCTTTTATACACATATCCCATATATTTAAATATGAGAAAACTATTTAAAATATTCTTTCTAATCTTTGCTTTACTCTCCTTCGGTATATCTCTACTTTACGGAACAAGAATATTTAGAACACCTTACATATACGAATATATAAATAACTCACTAGTTGTAACAATACCAAATAAGATATGGTTTGAGATAAATAACCAACAAGACTTTCTTAGCAAAGACAATAAACCAACATACGTATTCGAAAACGATTTACTTGAATATACTAAATCTGGATACAACATAGGATATATATATCCTACATACACCTCCAAAACAGAAAACGATACTATTACAAAGACAGATATCGTTACAAGAGGAAAAGATACTCTAGAAATCAAAAGATCTGTAAAAATACAAAACCATACACCATATGATTCTTATATATCCAAAATCTCATTTTCAAAATACGGGACATTCTTAGATAACACATATACACAAGACGGATGTGATATCTCTGTCTCTTCTAAAAGTGGGGAACTGATATATGACCAGAAGACAGCAACATTATCTATATCTTACAACCCAGATGAAGTAGGGGAGATTGAAGATACTATTAATATTTCAGTACAATGTAAAGGATTATGAGGAAGAGGATACTAATAACAACATTAATCATTGCAAGCTACATATACTGTCTTTATTTTATTTTCTTCAAACAAACAGTAGGACTATCTGACGATTTGATTTTTGCAATAATATCTACATCTTCAATCTTCTTACTCCCTGCAATAATATCAAAATTAATTACAAAGAAATCTTACTTTGGTATCGGATATATATTAGCAACATTAATATATCCACTTAGTTATCTTTTAATTTACTTCCTCTCCAAACAGTTTAACATTGAATCTCAAACCCTTTACAGAGCACTAGCATACCTCTTTCTTACATTTACTTCCCTCTCCCTAATATTCCTACTATTCAAGAAAGACATTCAAAATTATGCCAATATCAAAAAATCCCTAGTAATATATCTTGGAACCTTTGCACTACTCATTGGAGTATATACATTACTCGGAATAAAGACAGATGCACTCCTTAGTACAGATTTCCTTCAGCACAATGCCGTAGCTAACGAAATGGCCAATGGACAGTTATGTTTAACCCCAAACCAATGTTCCAATCTTTTCCAGAAATTAGGATACACTACATATTTTCATTCTATACAAGCCTTTGTAACAACTGGTTTTAATCTTAATGTAGGAATAGCATCTACAATCTTTAACTTCTCTTTAATTGCAACATTTGCTGTTTTGATAGCAAAAATTTTAAACAGATATTTCAAGAATAAGTTTCTCATCCTACTTGGCACATTAATGACCATTACCGTATTTGAGGCAGGAGCATATTCCTTTGCATTTATTATTCCTCAGACATTTACACTATTTCTTTTCTTAAATCTTCTTTCCGAGAGGAAATTGAATCTAGCATCACTTCTATTTGCAATTCCAATCTTGCTAGCCAATCATTTTATCTTCGGACCAATCTTTGCTGCATTTGCATTAATTTACTATCTCTTCCAGAAAACTTTGAAAAAGGATAGTAACACCCTTAAGGTTATATCCATGGTATCTGTACTGGGTTTAATCGTAACCTTACTTGCAAATATTCGTGGATTTAGTATTGAGAAATTTTTTCAACTGTCTGAAGTGGAAATTCTTGGAAGTTTCTCTAACTATTACTTCCCACAGAACCTCTCCTTCCTGTCTACACAATATGGATTTTTGATTGTATTCTTTATTATCTGTGCTATCTACATATTTATTAAGAAGAAATCTATCTCCTTTGCTTACTATTCCATAACATATGTTTCTATATGCCTGATATTCTTCTTTTTGGCTCCAACATATGCCAGTAAGTTCCTCATAGGAACTTCTCTGTTTATGTCATTTCTATTGGTATACACAATTAACAATCTAAAATTCAAAAAATGGCTTTCAACAATAATAATCTTTATCCTTTTCCTTTCTTCAATTCCTTTCTACATTACAAATTTCAAAAGCTACCTTACCTTCTATACACAAAATACTGGAGTTATCTCTGGCATAACAGAGGATGATACCTCTATAATTCATTTCCTATCACAAAAGAAAGCCACAAAATGCCAGATTGTTTCTGATCCATACACACAACTTATGGTTAGAGGCATGACTCTGTTTGAAACTGCACAGGGACAGTACCAAAGTTTAGATACAAGAAGAAGTATGATTACTTTTGTAAGTAATCCAAACAACAAAACATATGAGGAAATGATAGTACGAGACGAGATAAGTAACAGATTCTGCTTCCTTTACACATCTAGGATTGAGTCTGCTTCAAGAGATATTAATCCTCAAAATGTAGCTTGGCTAAACAATATGTATGATTACGAAATCAATAATAATTATGGCGTGTCTAATCAAAAATTGATAGAACTTCTCTCAAACAAAGGCTTTCACATTATTTATTCAGATTCAAACAATATTCTCTTCTCAAGAGAGTAGGGTGACCTTCTCAGTGTGTTTTACTATAGGGCTATTTCGTGATATAATTAACTAGTTTCTAGCAATAGAAACCCTTTTAATTAAAGCCTTTTTAAATGAAAGAACTTTTTTTGAAAAACAAAAAAGAATATGACTTTATATCCATATCCCATTACTTCTATCCAAGAGTGGGCGGTTTAGAGAACATGGCTTTCAACTTAATCTCAGGATTACAAGAGAAGGGATTAAACAGCATCGCTTTATATGGTGCAAACAAAAGGGAATCAAGTACTATTAATGGTTTTCAAGCTGAAAGTTTCCCTGTATTAAACATATTTAATGGTACATATCCAATCTTTGGTATTAGGTTTACACTGTATACACTTAAACTTCTCCAAGAAAACCCAAATGCACAAGTAGTAGTACATAGTAGACATCTCACAAGTAGTTTAATAACTGCAATGCTTTGTATTCTAACAGGTCATCAATATACTGTAGTTGAACATAATGCAGGACCTGTATACTTCAAATCAGAATTAACAAATAAACTAGCACAATGGGCAGACAGAAATATTTTCTCTCTAGTCCATAAATTTGCAACAAATACCGTAACCGTATCAAAAGCTGGAAGAAAATGGGTGTCTAAAACCTTTGATGTGGACCAATCTTTGATAAATATAATATATAACGGCTACAACAGCAAAGAGATTAAGAACTCTATTTCTAAAAAAGAAAATATCGTAATCTGGGCAGCAAAATGGATTAAAGTCAAAGATCCAAGTACAGCTCTTAGAGCGTACAAAAAAATAGCAAATAAATATCCAAACTGGAAATTTGTACTCATAGGGGAGGGGAATGCTCTAAAAGAACAAAAGCTACTTCCTGAAAATGTTGAGATATTACCTGAATTCATAAAACAGGAGGATCTCTTTAGATTGTTAAAGAAATCTAGAATATACATTAACTCATCTTTAAGTGAAGGCCTTTCTTTGGGTATCCTAGAGGCATCTGCTTTTGGAAATATTCCAGTAATATCTGATGCACCAAGTAACAAAGAAATTGCTAAGGAGATTGGTACTTCAAGTTATGTATTCAAAAGAGGAAACAGTTTTGACCTTGCAAACAAGATTGAAGATGCTATCGCTAATTGTTCAAATACAAATACCCTAAAGCAGATTATTAAAAATACAAATATCAAATTTAATAATAATACTATGGTAAAAAACTACTACAGCTACCTCTATCCAGAGCATCTAAAGGCAGAAACTTTTTCAACACTCTCAATTGTTATCCCTGTATTTAATGAGGAAAGATCTATCCTTTCCCTACTTGAAAAAGTTATAGAAGTAAAATTACCAAGAAATATAAGGAAAGAGATTGTAATTGTAAATGACTGTTCAACAGATGAAACAAAGACTCTTCTTGAGAGCTATATAAGGAAGAATAAGAGATATGCACAATTCAAACTGTTAGAGAATGAAATTAACTTAGGGAAATCACAGAGTGTAAAGCACGGAATCTTACATACCACTGGAGATTTGGTAGTCGTTCAGGATGCTGACTTGGAGTACAATCCAAACGATCTTTCAACTTTTGTTGAAACTTTCCTGCAGTATCCAAATACAGATGTAATATATGGGAATAGATTCAATAGAGAGAATATTTTCATAAATCCAACCCATTACTTAGGAAACAAATTTGTTACATTAATGTCCAATATCTTTACCTACGGGAAAGGTCTAGTTGTTAAAGATATGGAGACCTGTTACAAGATGGCAAAGGGAGATATCTTTAGAGATTTAATATCTACTTTAGAATCTACTACAAACTTTGGTATAGAACCTGAGGTTACAGCAAAATTTGCTAATTGGAAAAAAGAAGATGGTAAGAAATTAAATCTCAAACAATTAGATATACATTACAAACCAAGAGGACAAGAGGATGGTAAAAAGATGAGATGGTTTAAACATGGGTTCGAAGCATTAAAAGAGATTGCATATTTTAATACACAAAAGAAAATATTCTCACAAAAACAGGAAGCTATTCCTTCTTTAAGAGTCTAACGCCTCTTAATTTCTTGACATTGACATATCTCCATTATATTCTGGATATATATAAATCTGCCTATTTATAACTCCATGTTTAAAATAGGTAGGTCAATAAGATAACCTAAATAAACATACTAATATGGCAGATGAAATCAGATCAGCAGTAGATATTGCAATGGCTGGAGAGAGACCCATGGATAATAATAGTAATAAACCAGAGCCATCACCAACACCTATTCAACACGATGAAACTAAGATGCCAGAGTTGACTGGGTCATGGGAATCTCAAGATAACAATCAAGCAGAAGTAGATTTGAGCAAATTCAATGAGACATTGACACCACCTACCAATACTGTAACTGAGAACTGGGACAAAAATATGTCTAATTCTCCAAGCATTGTCGTTGCTACAGAGAAACAAACTCCTGTTACACCAAATGTAGAGACTAGAGATCTTCATCAAGAAGCCTTGGATAGTAATAAAAAAGCAAATGAAGGGTTTGTATCTGGTCCTGCTCTTTCGAATACGGGGAGAACATTCTTTAATAGCGAAGACATCTATGCAGAGAAGGCAAACCTAGAGGAACAGAACAGAATGTTAATGGAAAGACTCGATAAGATGCAAGCAACATTAGATCGATTAACATATGAACAAGATCCAGCATTAGCTGCAGCTTTAGATCCAAACAGACCAAAATCAAAAGATCAGCTAGAAGTTGATCAGGCATATGCAACAATAAACAAAGACCTAAATCAGAAAGCTTTAAATGAAATGGCTCAAGTAAAAGCAATGTTAGAGTCTAAACCTTCCGTTACACCAGAAGAGTTAATAACCACTCCAGAGACACAGAAAAAGCAAAGAGACTTTAAAACCGCAGCTTTAATTGCCGGCGTAGTAGCTGGTGGAGCAGCAGGCATACTTGGAGGGACTACAGTTGGAATACCAGTTGCAGCGGCAGCAGGTTTAGTATCAATTGGAGGTAGAGTTACAAACTCCTTCTTAAACAGAAGCCTCAAGAACATAGAAGCACAGATACAAGATCCTACACTTGATGTTACAACAAAAGAGAAGTTACAAAAAAGAGAATCAAGTCTAAAAAAGATTCAGAATATTGTTCAACATGTCACTAAGTTTGCTACGGGAGCTGCAATAGGAGCTGGTATCTCAACTTTCATAAGTAATACAGCAATGGGTGGTCATGGACTAGTTTGGAATAAGCCAGAGGTACCAGGAGGAATTCCTGGAGGAGCAGAGGGTAGTTTAGGTAGCACAGGCGTAGAGCAAACTCAACCAACATCAACAGGAGAGACTCCTCTTCCAGCATCACCTGAGACATACCCAGGTAATTCATTCATTCATGATGGCAGAGTAGATCTTCCAGGTAGTGCATGGGATGGAAATATGGCAGCTGGTCCAGCACAAGATACTTTAGCAGGAGGAGCAGAGAACTTCGCTAACTACGCAGGTGGTCCTTCCGAGATGGCAGCTAACCAACTTGGTCAAGATTTAGCTTCAAACAACATAACCGATCAATTACTTTCAAACTTAACAACATACGACAAACATAGATTACTTACAGAGTATTGGAATGCCATTAGAGCTGGTAATACAAACCCCGAACTAATTGAAACTCTTAAGAATATAAATACCGATGGAGCGCAAAAGCTTTTGGCTGCTATCGGGAAGTAACTTAATTTAAAAATATATACCAATGGATTACACTACTGACATAGAAAATATTAAAAATGAATTAAAAGCAATTGGTTTTGATGATATGAAGTTAAATCAGCTCATGGATATAGCTGCAGAAGAGATATTACAAATGGCAATCGATGATCTTGGCGAAAGCGCAGATGATGCCACGCTAGAAATGGTAGCACAAGAGGTGGATAAACCGATTACAACTGCCGAGGAAGCAGTTTCTAGAATGTCTCTAATCTTTGAAAAGGCATATGGTGCAGAAGCAGAAAACAAGAAAAATGAAATGCTACTAAACTATCTCAAACAAACATTAGAGGCTACAAAGAGTGCCAAAGACTTATACAACAGATACCAAGCAGGAGATCCTAGTGCAGTAGCAACAATAAAAGCACAAGAGGGTAATCCTGATGTACAAAAGGTTGTAGATTTGATGTAATCATCCTATTTCAACGGATGATTCTTCTTAACAGTATCCTCGGCGAACTTCTCACTTGCATGTACATATTTACTTGTTGTATTTAAACTCTCATGGCCAAGAAGCGCTTGTAGTGCTACTGGACTTGCACCATCTTCAGCCATATATGTAGCATAACCATGCCTTAAACTATGTGCAGATGTAGGTATCTGTATACCTAATTTCTTCCTATATTCCGCTATCTTTTCCTGAAAATAGTTTGTAGATATCCTTGCATTCGGTTTTCCAGCTCTACCACCAGAGAAAGGTATGAAAAGGGCAGGGGAGTCGAACTTTTTTAAATATCCACTCTTCCTATACCCCTCCACCATCTCAATATATTTTCTGTTTCCCTTGTCAAACATCTCCAAATTTACATCATTATCCGAATATGTTTCA
>DAOSSC010000012.1:0-17393 GCA_035377085.1 Candidatus Dojkabacteria bacterium | reverse complement strand
TATAGCTCAGCTGGTTAGAGCACAGTCCTGATAAGACTGAGGTCCCAAGTTCGATCCTTGGTGCGCCCACCAGAAATAAGGTAGGGGGCCTGTAGTTCAGCTGGCTAGAACGCTTCATTTGCAATGAAGAGGTCAAGGGTTCGACTCCCTTCAGGTCCATAAATAGATAACAAAGAAAGAAGAGAAATCTTTAATCTTTGAATTAGTATGAACCAACTATTGTGCATACTTGTGTTGTTGAGGTAGGTCCAATGTTTTTTACAACAGAGTTCACAATATTTGTAGTTGCACATTTAAAACTGAATAGAAAGTAATTTCAATATAAGCGAAAAAAGGGCATACGGTGAATGCCTTGGCGCAAAAGACCGATGAAGGACGTAGTAGGCTGCGATAAGCCTCGGGTAGCTGTCAAACAAGCTCTGATCCGAGGATTTCCGAATGGGATAACCCAGCTGGATTTAAATCCAGTTATCTTACAGTAAATTCATAGCTGTACAGAAGGTAACGCAGAGAAGTGAAACCTCTCAGTATCTGCAGGAAAAAAGAACAAGAGTTTATTCCCTTAGTAGTGGCGAGCGAAAAGGGAGGAGCCTAAACTCATATCGTGTAAGAAGGATCTGAATTGAGAGTCGCGTTGCGACAATTGAGGAAGTGAATTCGTAGATTGCTGTTCGTGCGGTATGGGTGTTGTAAGGATTAGTTGAGTTGTCAGCAAACAACTCGGGGAGTTACAAAATATTATCTTAACAGAAAATACCTGGAAAGGTATGCCATAGGGAGTGAAAGCCTCGTATGTGAAAAGATAGTATCTTCCTTCTAATCCCTTAAGTACCACGGGACACGTGAGATCTTGTGGGAATCGGCCAATACCACTTGGCAAGGCTAAATATCTTTTGCGACCGATAGTGGACTAGTTCCGTGAGGGAAAGGTGAAAAGTACCCCTGTTAGGGGAGTGAAATAGTTACTGAAACCGTATGCTTACAAACAGTCGGAGCCGGTATATCCGGTGACGGCGTGCCTATTGAAGAATGACCCAGTGAGTTCGTTGTGTGCGGCAAGGTTAACCATGTTTATTGGGGAGCCGAAGCGAAAGCGAGTCTGAATAGGGCGATTTTAGTCGCATGCACGAGACCCGAAACCAAGTGATCTAACCATGAGCAGGGTGAAGTTCTAAGAAATTAGAATGGAGGTCCGAACTCTTTAATGTTACAAAATTATGAGATGACTTGTGGTTAGTGGTAATATGCCAATCGAACTTGGTGATAGCTGGTTCTCCCCGAAATAGCTTTAGGGCTAGCGTTGTAATTTAAATCTTGGGGGTAGAGCACTGATTGGATCTGAGGCTCGAAAGAGTACTCAATCCAGTCAAACTCCAAATACCGAGATGTACATTATGGCAGTTAGAGTCAGGGAGCTAAGTTCCTGTGCTCAAGAGGGAAACAGCCCAGATCGTCAGATAAGGACCCTAAATTTTACCTGAGTGAGAAAGGAAGTGGATTTTCTCAGACAGCTAGGAGGTTGGCTCAGAGGCAGCCATCCTTTAAAAAGTGCGTAAAAGCTTACTAGTCAAGAGATTCTGCACTTAAAATTTAACGGGACTGAAGGTAAATTCCGAAGCTGCGAGTTTATTTTGTCCTTCGGGACATAATGGGCGGTAGGGGAGCGTTCTATACATGACCAGTTTAGCAACTGGTAATTAGCTGTGAAGGTGACCCGGAAGGAGTTGCTGGAGCGTATAGAAGTGAGAATGCTGGGATGAGTAACGTAAAGCGGGTGAAAACCCCGCTCGCCGAATGTCTAAGGTTTCCATGGCTATGGCAGTCATCCATGGGTTAGTCGGTCCTAAGTAGAGGCTGAAAAGCGTATACGATGGACAACAGGTTAATATTCCTGTACTGCTGATACTTTCGATGGAGATAGAGGATTGAAAAGGCAAGCCCCTTATTGGATTGGGGTGCAAGCAACAAGAGAGTCTTCCTAGGTAAATCCGGGAAGGCGTTTCCACTTCGGTGGATGGACGCGAGTTGTGATGCAAAGGTGACCCTCGGGAATCCGATTTGTCATATTAATCTTCCAGGAAAAACTTCTAGATTTATGTACGCAAGTACATATATTAGTATCAGTAACCGTACTGCAAACCGACACTGGTAGACTGGTGTAAATGCACCAAGGCGTACGAGTTATGCGTCGTTAAGGAACTCGGCAAATTAACCCCGTAAGTTCGCAATAAGGGGGACTCTCCATTATGAGTAATTTTTATTTGTAGTGATGAGAGTGGCACAGAATAGGGAGGAGCGACTAGTTACCAAAACTACAGGCGCTTGCAAATTCGTAAGAAGATGTATAAGTGCTGACGCCTGCCCAATGCCAGAAGGTTAAGGTTTTGCGTTAACTTCCTACTGGGTGCACTTCGGTGCCCTAGTGGTGGTGAAGCGTGAAGCTGAAGCCCTGGTCAATGGCGGCTGTAACTATGGAACCTAGTAAAACTAGGAATTGTAGTTGTAAAATTTGGCTAATTGCTGGAACATCTGAGAATCTCTAATTACTAATCAATACTCTAAATTGTAAGAAATTTATAAGTATTGGGAGTGATAATATTAGAGTGCAGAAAATCAGCAGGAAAGATCCAAAATCTAGTTTTAATATCTCTAACGAAGACGCTTTTTATATTGTAGGCTTTGTCGATGGAGAAGGAAGTTTTAATATTTCTTTCAAGATAAGAAAAGATTACATTCATAAGATACAAGTTTATCCTAGTTTTAATATCTCTCAAAAGGAGAAACGAATTCTAGGGTGGATACACGAAATTCTTGATTGCGGAACAATTCGCAATAGAGGAGATGGTGTGTACTATTATGAAGTCCATAGTCTTAAAGATCTTGTTGAAAAGGTTATTCCCTTTTTCCAGAAATATAAGTTGAAAACAAAGAAAAGAAAGAGTTTCTTAGTATTTACTAAAATAGTCATGTTCATATATCTTAAAAAGGAATTATCCTTTGAAGATATACAAAAGATTTATCTTTTGAGAGAACAGATTAGAGTGGGTAGAAAAAGGAAATATTCGTTAATAGATTTAAGAAGAATTTGGAAATCCTCAGAGACTATACGCCAAACTGAGTTACATAAGTAACTTTGATGATATAGTCCGACCTGCATAGCGATATGCAGAGGTATATAGAAATATATATCCGCTTTTAGATATTTTCTAAAAGTTGTAACAGAAGTGAACGGTGGTAGATATATATCTACTGAGGTATCTTTTGATACTTCGGTTTGCTATCAGATATAGGGCCGTTGTAAAATCTAGCTATATGCTGGAACATCCTAAACAACATAAGTACTTAAATAGTAACAATCTTATGTCTTTGGACAATCAGCAGGAAAGGCTTGTAACTTCTAGTTCTGCTTTTACTAATGAATTGAAATGGTTTCTCTCCGGATTTATAGATGGAGAGGGAAGCTTTTGTCTTAATATCAAAAATAGACAAGATGTTAAATATGGTTTGAGAATAGAACCAGCCTTTTATGTTTATCAACATGAAAAGGGCATCGAAATATTGGAGATGATAAGACAGATGTTTGGATGTGGAAGTATTCACAGAAAAACATCTCCGTATAATGTATTTACATATCAGATTTCTGGTATTAAACCTTGTTATACTAAAGTAATCCCTTTCTTTAAGAAATATCCTTTGATTGTAAAATCAAAGGCCTTCAATATATTTGAAGAAGGAGTTTCTTTTATGAATTCAAAGCAACATCTAACAAGAAATGGAATGATCCATTTGGTAGATTTAGCATATGAGATTAATCAGCAAGGAAAAGGTAAAAAGTGGAGCAAAGAGAATATAGTTACAAGAATCCTCAGAGGCTAAACGCTAGACACAACTGTAGTTGTGAAGATATAGTCCGACCTCTACAGCAATGTAGAGAGATGCACGAAGGTGCGTCCACCTAATAATATATATTAGGTCATCTAGTATATTAATATGACTAGATATAAGTAACAGGAATGCCTAAGGTAGCGTAATACCTCGTCACTTAATTAGTGACTTGCATGAAAGGTGTAACGATTCTTCCTCTGTCTCAACAATGTGCTCGGTGAAATTGAAATGGCTGTGAAGATGCGGCCTACCTATACCAGGACAAAAAGACCCCGTGGAGCTTTACTTCAGCTTTGCATTGAGATAAGGTTTCGGATGTATAGAATATGTGGGAGACTATGAAACAGTTTCGTCAGGAACTGTGGAGTCAACAGTGTAATACCACTCTTTTGGTATTTTATTTCTAACAGTATCCATTATCTGGATTCTAGACAGTGCATGGTGGGAAGTTTGACTGGGGCGGTTGCTTGCTAAAGAGTACCGCAAGCGCACTAAGGTCTCCTCAACCCGGATGGAAATCGGGTGAAGAGTGCATAAGCATAAGGAGGCTTTACTGTGAGGGAGACATCCCGATCAGTTACGAAAGTAGGTTTAAGTGACCCTTTGATTGCGCGTGGAAGCGCCATTGTTTAACGGAGATAAGCTACCCCGGGGATAACAGGCTAGTCTTGCCCGATAGTTCATATTGACGGCAAGGTTCGGCACCTCGATGTCGGCTCGTCGCATCCTGGGACTGGAGAAGGTCCCAAGGGTTGGACTGTTCGTCCATTAAAGCGGCACGTGAGCTGGGTTCAGACCGTCGTGAGCCAGGTCGGTCTCTATCCGGTATAGGCGTTGTATATTTGAAGGATTCAGCCCTTAGTACGAAAGGATCAGGGTTTGGAAACCTCTGGTGTATCAGCTGTACTACCAAGTGCATCGCTGAGTAGCTAAGTTTCTTCTGGATAAGTACTGAAAGCATATAAGTACGAAACCATTCCTAAGATTAAATATACTTGTACAGTTTACTGTACGGAAGATCTGTGGTAGATTACCACTTTGATAGGCTCTAGGTGTAAGCACAGCAATGTGTTTAGCCAAGGAGTACTAATCGATCGAAAGCTTCTTTTGAAATTACATCTTCTATTCAGTTTTTAGTGTGTACATAGTACATACTCTATCGCTCTTTAGAATTTAAGTCCTGAATATCTTACGCAAGTAAGGTAGTCAGGCACAAGAGATTTAGACCTAGATCTTTTGTGCCTGGCAATTGCAGCAGAGTGGAACTACCTGACTCCATCCCGAACTCAGAAGTAAAACGCTCTAGCGCCGAAAATACTTGGACCTTTGGTCCTGGGAAGATAGGTCATTGCCAGGACTTATTGAATTTGATAACCCACTCGAAAGAGTGGGTTTTTTGTTTTCTAAACTATGACCAATAGAATATACTATTGGGCTTGAAATAAGGCTAGAACGAAGGCTAAATGAGTCGGAAGATTTTTGTTCCGAAGTTACAAAAGAACTATTGTGTTGGACACATCGGGCGGGGGTAGAGCGATAAATCGTAACAGAGAGTCTGAGACTATGGATTTTAAGGCTAGAAAATTGATTAAGAAAATTCTTACAAAAGCACCCGGGTACACCCCCTTTAAGAAATGACTGTAAATACACACTATCACCAGAGCAATTATTTTGTTCTTTCCGAAGGCTGTGATGGAGGTATATAATAAAATCATATATAAAATATGAAAAGTTGGTATAAAAATGGAAGGTAGAAACTATAGGGTAGGAAGTGTTGCGATAGAGGGAGGTGATCAAGTAGGAAAAGGAGATGCGCTTTTAAATCTTTCGAGGGCTTTAGTAGAGGAGGGAGAGTCCATAACAATGCTCGCTTTACCATTCTACGCTCTTCCAATTGGGATGAGTATTCGTAAGATGCTTTGTACGAACCAAGATGAACTTAAGAAGCTTGAAGGTCTAGAAAATGTCGTAGGAACACCAAGACAAACAGAGATAGCCATGGCAATGTTTGCATTGAATAGATTAGAAGTTTTAAAAACATTAGAAAAAGCCGAAGGGCTTGTAATGTTAGATAGAAGCGCTTTTAGTCATGCATTAACAATCTCTTACAATATATTTTTAGGCAATATCTCCAAGGAGAATATGGAGGAATTTGCATACAAAGGAATAGATATGGATCAGCTCTTCATAGATAAACTAAACCTTTCCAATTGTGTTCTAAATTTGAGAACAGAAAAATCTAAATGGAATGCTTCGAGGGGCAATGGCGAGGATATGTACGAGAGGGAAGAGGTTCAGGATATATGCGATAGTGTATATGATATTTTTAAAGAATATTCAAAAGAGGGATGGAAGAATGTTGTAACACGCAAAGATGGTAAGTGGAGGAGTAGAGAGGATATACTTCAGGAGAATTTAGAATTTGTACATAGTAGAATATCCATAAAAAGGGGTAATAGAGGTAATCTAAGGGTTCTTTCTGCAAAGGATATCTCAAACGATATATATCCCAGCATTAGGCTATCCTCAAAAGAGGAAGAATTGTGGATGGAAGCCGTTTTGGCTAATGACAAACAAAAAATGTACAAAGCCTCTGTAAATATTGCGGAAGAAATAGCTAAGAAGATAAAAAGGATCCAATTATCATCAGAGATAAAAGAACAATTTAAGAAGATACTGGATGGATACCCCGAGGTGTATAGTCTTCTTGAAGCTTTTGCTGGAAGCAGATATGTACTAGTATTAAGAGAAGCAGTAAATGAATAAAAAAGAATTAGCAAAACAATTGCTTCTTGAAATAGAGAAGATATATCCAGATGCCTCTACTGAACTTAAGAATTGGAAAACACCTTTTCAATTCCTTGTTTGTATCATGCTCTCTGCACAAACTACAGATAAACAGGTTAACAAGGTAACGAAGAAACTTTTTAAAAAATATCCAGATGCTAAATCTCTTTCTATTGCAGATATTGATGATGTCACCAACATTGTAAAATCAGTAAACTACTTCAAAACAAAATCCAAACATATAATAGAAACAGCAAAATTGCTTCAAAATAATTACAATGGAGTACCACCAAAAGATGTTGTAAAGCTACAAAAATTACCAGGGGTAGGTTACAAGACTGCTAATGTGTTCCTAAATGATCTGTACAAATTAAACCAAGGAATCGCAGTAGATACCCATGTAGCGAGGGTAGCAAGAACATATGGATTAACAAAAAATGTCAATCCTACAAAGATAGCCCATGACCTTGAAAAACTGTATCCAAAGAGAGATTGGTACAAAGTAAATGCCCTTTTTGTCCTCTATGGAAGATATATACTCAAAGCTAAGAAAAGAATAGAGGAAAAGGTTGTCTTGAAAGAAGAAATCGTGCTATAATCCAGACCGCAGTAGATATAATATTAGTTGTATGTAATAACCAACTGCAGGTTTTACATCACCAAAGGATAACCCTATGGTAAATAAAAAAACAGACAATGCCCAGTATGCACAGATTGATCAGTTTCTAGCGGATCAATCACATAAGATAAAAAAACTTTCAAAAGGAGATATCATTGAAGGAGATGTAGTAGATGTTAGAGATAGCTATCTAGTAGTAGATGTTGGTCATAAATCTGAGGGTATTGTTGCTGGAAGAGAATTAAAGAGTGATTCATTCAATTGGAAAGATTTAAAAGTAGGAGACAAGGTTCTTGTCTATGTTGTTAAGCCTGAAGATGAGGAAGGACAACTTGTTCTTTCAATTAGAAGAACACAACAGGCTAGTGCTTGGATTACATTAGAGAAAGCAAAGAAAGAGAATGATGTAGTAGAGGCAGTAGTTGTTGAGTCAAACAATGGTGGATTAATAGTAGAGATTGGAAAAGATATAAGGGGATTTATACCAACTTCACAGTTGGATGCTTCCAGAGTATATCTTGATGGAGTAAGACAGGTTGGAAAAGATATATCATCCAGAGTTCAGAAGAGATTGAACTCCCTAGTTGGAGAGAAAATTCAAACAAGAATAATAGAATTAGATAGAGAGAAAAACAGAATTATACTTTCTGAAAAAATGGTTACTCAATCTAGAGATTTGGAACAGAGAGAAAAGACTCTAAACAAAGTTAAAGAGGGTGATGTTCTCGAGGGTATTGTTAGTGGAATTACACCTTTTGGAATCTTTGTTAATGCAGAGGGCCTTGAAGGACTTGTTCACCTTTCAGAATTGTCGTGGGACAAAGTTGAGGATATTGGTAAGATATATGCAGTAGGAAGTAAGGTAAAGGTAATGGTAATTGGAATATCAGACGGTGGTAAGAGAGTAGCTTACAGTATAAAGAGATTACTTCAAGACCCATGGTCTGCTGCGATATCTAAATACAAAATTGGGGATGTAGTTAAAGGTACAATTCAAAAAGTAGTTCCTTATGGAGCATTTGTAAGAATTGGGGAAGGTCTCAATGGTCTTATCCATATATCAGAACTATCTAGCCAGCTTGTCAAAAATCCTGAAGATATTGTAAAAGTAGGAGATAAAGTAGATGTAAAAATTCTTTCCATATCCTCTACAGAAAGACACTTGGGCCTAAGCTTAAAAGCTATAGGTAGCAAGAGTGAAAAAGTCGAAGAAAAGAAAGAAGAGATTTCTCAAGAGGAGCTTGCAACTGCAGTAAATAGTGCAGTAGAGGCAGAATTAGAATCAAAAGAATAGCCGAGAATATAGTATAATAGGGTATGTCATCGATAATACTTAAAAAAGAACAAGATATATTTTCAAGGCTAAGTAAGAATGCTAAGATATCTCTTAGAAATGCTTCTCTGATTGCAGAACATTTTAAAGTTAAACAAATTTCACTGGAGCATCTTTTTATTGGCATAGTACTTAATGAAGAATCCCTTGCAAGCAAGATAATTGAGGAAATGGGAATAGATAGAAATGAACTGCTAAAGGAATCCTTCGGAGGTAAGCTCATAGAGATAACCATTAGTACGGGTCAAAAGAGAGAGTTAGAAATCTCCCCAGAAGTTAAACACATCATACGCAAAGCATACGATTACTCAAGAAGAATGTCTCATGTATATGTAGGCTCAGAGCATATAATGATGGCTATACTTGAATCTAGTGATGACTACATAAAATCTTTAGAAAAGGTTGGTTTAACATACAGATCATTTAGAAAAACATTCCAAAATTTTGCCATATATCCACTTGGCATACTTGCACGTCCATCTGTGAGAGTTTCAAATATGGAAGAAGAATCTGTTGTAGAAATGCTTGGAGTAAATCTTGTAGAGCTTGCGAGAGAAGGTAAACTAGATCCAGTAATAGGTAGGGAAGAGGAATTAAAGAACCTCATAAATATTTTAAGTAGAAGAAAGAAAAACAACCCAATAATTATAGGGGAGGCAGGTGTAGGTAAGACAGTCCTAGTAGAAGGACTAGCACAAAAAATTGCGGACGGATTAGTTCCTCCATCATTGCGAGATTTCAACATAATTTCCCTAGATATCTCCAGCATTATGGCTGGAAGTAAGATGAGAGGTGATGTAGAAGAAAAGGTGATGTCCATAGTAGAAGAGGTAATATCTTCAAACAATAAAATCCTCTTCATAGATGAGATACACAATATTATTGGCTCTAATTACCAAGGAGGCTCTTTAGATATAGCATCAATTCTTAAGCCAGCATTACTTCAAGATGGGTTCAGGTGCATTGGAGCAACAACTATGGAAGATTTCTCTGCATATTTTGAATCAGATAATGCATTGGCAAGAAGATTCCAACCGCTCGTTCTTGAAGAAGCAACCGTTGAGGATACTGTAGAGATATTGAAAAATATTAAGCCCATACTGGAGAAACATCACAATGTAAAAATAGGGGAAGAAGCAATTAAACTTTCTGCAGTACTCTCTGACAGATATGTAAACAATAGATACCTTCCAGACAAGGCCATAGATCTTCTAGATGAAGCCTCTGCAGCAAAAAGGCTTGAGATAGAGGAAGAATTTTCAGATGTATCAAAGTTGGAGGATGCAGTTACAGATATTGAAAGAAGAAAGGAGAGAGAAATATTAAATGGAAATATGGCAAAAGCTGAGCTTTTAGAAATGGAGAAGAAAAAGTTAATGCAAAAAATTGAAAGCATGGAAAAAAAATGGTCAAAGAAGAGATTAAGTAAAGCAAACGAGATAGGCGCTGAGGATATCCGTGTAGTCATATCCAAATGGACTGGAATTCCAGTAAATACTCTCGGAGCAAAAGAAATTTCATCTCTTGTTAAACTTGAGAGTCAATTAGGAAGCAAAGTAATAGGACAGGAAGAGGCATGTAAGATAGTAGCATCCGCAATAAAGAGGGCTAGAACAGGAATTTCAGATACGGATAGGCCGTGGGCATCATTTCTTTTCTTAGGTCCGACAGGAGTTGGTAAGACAGAATTAGCGAAAGTACTAGCTCAAGAATTATTTGGTAATCAAGACAGACTTATACAGATAGATATGAGTGAAATGATGGAAATGCACAGTGTCTCCAAATTGATAGGCTCTCCTCCTGGATATATAGGTTTCCAACAGGGAGGATGGCTTACAGAGAAAGTAAGAACAAATCCACATAGTGTAATACTTTTTGATGAAGTAGAAAAAGCTCATCAGGATGTACTAAATATACTTTTACAGATATTAGAGTATGGTCATCTTACAGATGGTAGAGGAAGAAGGGTGAATTTCAAAAATACGGTAATAATTCTTACTTCAAATATTGGTGCAGAGGAAATTAAAAAGAACAAAGTACTTGGTTTTGTTGGAAAAGATACAGAGAAAAGTGATGAGGATATAGATAGGGCATATTCATCTATGAAAACACAGCTTCTATTAGAATTGAAAAATACTCTTAGACCAGAGCTTCTCAATCGTATAGACGACATTGTAATATTCAGATCTCTTACGCGCAAAGATGCGAGAAAGATAGTTAAATTACTAATTAAAGAGCTTAATGTAAGGCTTGCACAGGAGAAGGTATCTGTGACTTTAGATAGTAAGGCAATCACATATATTGTTAAAGAGGGTTTTAGCGAAGAGTATGGTGCTCGTCCAATTAAAAGACTTCTGCAAGATACTGTCGAGAACGCAGTTGCTAACTATCTGCTAGAGAAAGGGAAGATTGGAAATGGATTAAAAAACATGGAAATAAAAATAGGAATGAAAGATAATAAAATATCTGTTTTAAACAAATAAATAAATGAAATACATATGCTCTGCATGTGGTACTGAATTTTTGAAGTGGTCTGGAAAGTGTTCTTCCTGTGGTGAATGGGGGACTTTAGAAGAGTATGAGGAAAAAGTAGAGGTAATAGGTGAAGCAAAGCCTGCCCTGTTTAGCAGTATATCTGAAGTTGCAAATGTAAAGAAAGTAGGTACAGATAAGATCTCGGGTGAGCGAATATCTACTGGATTTAAAGAAATGGATAGAGTTCTAGGAAAGGGGTTGGTAAAAGGAGAGGTGGTGCTAATTAGTGGAGAACCGGGGATAGGAAAATCTACTCTTCTTATGCAAATTGTACTTAAAAACCTTAAAGACAAAAGAATCTTGTATGTTTGTGGAGAGGAGTCCCCAGGACAGCTTTACTCTAGGTTAAAACGGTTATCCAGGGGGAAATCCCCTAGTAAATTAGAGGCAAATTTTTTAGTGACGGAGGATACTGTGGTCGAAAGAGTGGTGGAATTGATAAGGGAAAGTGATTTCGACATGGTAGTTGTGGATTCAATTCAAAGTATGTCTTCTTCTGCATCCAAGAGTTACCCTGGAAGTATTAGCCAAGTAAGAATATGTGGTGCACTTCTTACAAGAGTTTCTAAAACAACGGGTATTCCAATGTTTATAGTTGGTCAAATTAACAAGG
The DNA here is from genome assembly GCA_035377085.1 of Candidatus Dojkabacteria bacterium. GTDB lineage: Bacteria > Patescibacteriota > Dojkabacteria > SC72 > SC72 > JAKPKF01. The sequence continues at coordinate 5,621 of DAOSSC010000012.1, read as the reverse complement.
GTGGGGATATAGCAGGTCCAAAGGTACTTGAGCATATTGTAGATTGTGTACTATATATAGAGGGAGACCAGTTTAATCAATACAGAATTCTTCGAGGAATAAAGAACAGGTTCGGTTCTACCAACGAAATAGGTGTGTTCGAGATGAAAGGGGATGGCTTAGCTGAAGTTGGTAATCCATCTTTGCTTTTCCTTGAAACAGATCTTAAGTCTTCTGGAAGTGCAATAAGTGCGATCTTACAAGGTTCAAGGGTAGTGTTTGTTGAAGTACAGGCACTAGTAGTTGAAAGAGAAGGGGAAGCTGGCCCTCTTAGGAGAGTAGCTAATGGTATAAAAAAGCCTCGTTTGGATATGCTTTGCGCAGTAATGTCGCGAAAGGGTGGTGTATTTCTTGGAGATAAAGATGTGTTTGTAAATATAGTTGGTGGATTAAATGTAAATGATCCAGCAGTAGATTTGGCAATATGTGCTGCTATAAAATCATCAGTAAAAGATATACCTTTGGATAATGACTGTATATATTTTGGAGAAGTAGGGCTTACTGGCGAAATCAGAGGTACATGGGGACTTCCTTCTGTGATGGAGGAGGCTGTAAGGTCGGGCTATTCTAAGATTATTGTTGGGAGAGCTAAAATAGGGAAGGAAAGCAAGCTAGAGATTAAAAAAATCTCCAGAATAAGGGAACTTTAGCCTCTCTTTTTTATTTTCTTCTCGACAATCCACAAATATCGTAACAGGGGAGGGCGACAGCAGTAATCGTAACAGGGGGGATAACGGGCACATGGAAATGTCTATGCAGTAAGATATCCCGAGCAGAATAAACTTTGTGTATAGATGATATAGGGTTGACAGTTATCTTTGTATGAGGTATACTTTATACGCTCTTTCAAAGATGGTGTGGACAATCTTAGTTTTTTCCCTTTGTCTGGGGTGTCACAAGCACATCTGGGCAACAGGAAAAGCCTAAGATTTCTTAGTCTTTGAAGAAAAGGGATTAACATATTTCGATATGTTACTCGATATCTTCTTCTATATGGAGGAAGAAACCGGGGTCGGTTGGGGCAGTACCGATCCCTTTTTTTATCTCAAGTACTATTTCGATTTGACATGTTTTTTACATTTCAATATACTGGAATTGTAGATTGGGATTTAGGCCCAATACTTTATATATTTCCCTGTAAAAATGACAAAAGAGAAAAAAACGATTAGAGATTATGAGCAAATGACTCTTGCTCAGCTTCGTGATGAAGCAAAAGCACTCAAGATGGAAGACTATATGGAATTCCAAAAGAGAGAGTTGATATTAGAAATTTTAAAAAAATCTTCAGAAGATGATGGATTTGTCTTTGTAGATGGTATTTTAGAAGTTATGAAAGATGAGTCTCACGGTCTTTTAAGGATAGAAGGTCTTCTTCCAAGTGATAATGATATATATGTATCTGGTTCTCAAATTAAGAAATTTAGTCTAAGAACTGGAGATGAGGTCTCTGGACCAGCAAGGCTTCCAAAAGAAAAGGAGAAATACTTAAGTCTTTTGAGAGTTGATACTGTATACGGAAAACCAGCTGCAGAGGCTGCCAACAGACCTCTTTTTAGAAAATTAACACCAATATTCCCAAACAAACAAATTAAGCTTGAGACAGACCAAGAGATTATATCTACAAGAATGATAGATCTTCTTGCTCCTATCGGTTATGGACAAAGATCCATGATTGTTTCGCCTCCAAAGGCAGGAAAAACATTCCTTCTTAAAGATATTGCAAATGGTATTGCTGCTAACCATCCTAAAGCAAAGCTTATGGTTGTCTTAGTAGGAGAGAGACCTGAAGAGGTTACAGATATGAAGAGGTTTGTAAAAGGAGAGGTTTATGCTTCCAACTTTGATGAACTTCCTGAGCAAAATTGTAGAATTGCAGAGATGGCACTTCAGAAAGCTATGAGAATGGTTGAATGGGGTGAGGATGTAATTATCCTGATGGATAGTATTACTAGACTTGCAAGAGCATACAATATCACTATGCCAACATCAGGTAAAACACTCTCTGGTGGCTTTGATCCAGTAGCGCTGTATCCTCCTAAAAGATTCTTTGGAGCTGCTAGAAATTTCGAAGAGAAGGGTAGTTTAACAATTGTTGCTACAGCTCTTGTAGATACTGGTAGTAGAATGGATGACCTTGTATATGAGGAATTTAAAGGAACTGGAAATATGGAACTACATTTGGACAGAAAGCTTGCTAACAGAAGAATATATCCTGCAATAGATGTAGTAAGTTCAGGTACTAGAAATGAAGAGTTTCTTCTAAGTAAGGAAGTATTGAATCAATCATGGAGAATTAGAAGAATGTTGGAAGTTCTAGATAGTAATGAGAGTCCAACAGAAGTTCTAATAAGTAGACTTAAAAAGACCAAATCAAACGAAGAATTCCTTGCTACCCTGCACGAAGCATAGATAATTGGTATAATCAAAGTTATCAGTTAAAACAGTATTACAGTGGAAGAGGATAATATAGGACAAAATAGGAATATATCTGGTCTCAGTTTCAAGGATCTTACCCCACAAGAACAAGATTTGGTTCTTTCGGAAGAGAATAACGAAGGATTTCTTTTTGTTAATGATGATATTGAAAATAAAAAGTTTTTTAAGGAATTCTTTTCAAAGTTAAGAATTTTTCTAAAAAAACAGAGTACCAAGAAGAATCTTTTTGCTTTTTTTATTGCTTTAGTAAGTTACTTTTATTCTAGGATGAGAGTTGTTTGGATCTTGATCTCTGTGTGTTTTGACTTGATTCTTGAAGCTACAGATTTTGTAAAAGAGAAACTTGTAAGAAGAATGTTCTGGGGGAGAGGAAATTTCTTGGGATCCGCACTACAAGCTGTATTATTTATCATTGTTCTTATACTCACTATCTCGTATATATATCGTAAACCGGTTGTTATTGTTGCTAGCGGTGATACGCTAGATACCATAGGAGTTGCCGAAACAGATGTTTTGGTAATGAATGCAACAACAAATACAGCAGTTCCAAAGGACAGACCAAGAAGATATGTAGAGCAATATACAGTAAAAGGTGGAGATACATTAAGTAAGATTGCTCAATACTATGAAATTAAGGTGGAGACGCTACTTTGGGCTAATAATCTCAATGAGAAGAGTGTAATTAAGCCAGGGACCGTGCTACAGATTCCGCCAAGAGATGGTGTTCTTGTCGTAGTAAAAAAGGGAGATACCTTGGAAGGATTGGCAAAGAAATATTCAGCCGATGCTGCAGACATTGTAGATCATAACTGGCTAGAAAAACCATATACTCTAACAGTTGGGAGTGAGTTGTTCTTACCAAACGGTGAATTACCAGAAGTTAAAAAACCTGTATATGCATCTTCTCCTTCTTTATACAGAACTTCGAGTATAGCCTATACATCTACTGCAGTTGACCCAAATGTTGGTAAGTTCTTAAGTTGGCCAGTTGGTGGAGCGAGTGCAATATCTAGAGGATTCTTTCCAGGACATTATGGAATAGACATATATCCAACAGGAGGTAAAAGACCAAATGTAATAGCAGCGTCTGGTGGTAGAGTAATAAGTGCAGGATGGGGTTCTGGTAAATACTATGGTTTCGGATATTATGCTCATGTAGACCATGGTAATGGATATACAACACTTTATGCTCATATGAATAAGCTTTATGTAAGAGCAGGTCAATCAGTCTCTAGAGGTACAGCCATTGGTTTAATAGGGGATACTGGTGTTGCTTACGGTGTACATGTTCACTTCGAATTGAGAAGGGGTGCTGAATTATCTGGTCGTATTAATCCAAGGCCATATATGAAATAGGGCTAATTTTGGGTATAATCTTTCTGTGTGGGCTCATAGTTCAGCTGGTAGAACATCGCATTCGCATTGCGAAGATCGCCGGTTCGATTCCGGCTGGGTCCATGTTAATATATTTGGGCCTGTAGCTTAGTTGGTTTGAGCACATCGCTGGCAGCGATGGGGTCACGGGTTCGAGTCCCGTCAGGTCCACCATTCTTGAGTATCTTTTTGTACTCAAAACAACATATGTTACACACTTATGTTCCACAGAATACAATATCCCTCTCTTCCAATGCTTTCCTTTTTCTTGTAGAATTACTGTATTAAACTCTCCTTAAGTAGTATGAAAAGTACTTACAACCCAAAAGAATTTGAAAAAAAATGGCAAGACAAATGGTTTAGTAATCCCTTCTATGAAAGCAAAGATTTCGATAACAAGCAGAAATACTACCTCTTGCTAGAGTTCCCATATCCCTCTGGAGATAGTATGCATATGGGACATACAAGAAACAACAGTATGATGGATTCTGTCGCTAGACTACGAAGAATGATGGGTTACAATGTAATGTTCCCAATAGGGTGGGACTCGTTCGGTTTACCTACTGAAAATTATGCTATTAAAGTAAAAAGACCTCCCCAAGAAATTACCAAAGAAAATATAGAAACATTTAGAAGGCAAATAAAGAGATTAGGAATATCTTTTGACTGGAGCAGAGAAGTGGATACCTCAGATCCTTCCTACTACAAATGGACACAGTGGATCTTTTTAAAACTTTTCGAAAAAGGCCTTGCATACAAGGCGGAGAAACCCATTAACTGGTGTCCAAAATGCAAAACAGGCTGTGCAAATGAAGAAGTTGTAGATGGAAAACATGAGCGATGTGGAACAGATGTGGAGAGAAAGAACATTAGCCAATGGGTATTAAAGATTACAGAATATGCAGAGCAATTAGACAAAGATTTAGATTTAACACACTATGTAGAGAGTGTTAAGAGTAGGCAAAGAAACTGGATCGGAAGGAAAATTTGGTACGATATAGATTACAAAGTTGAAGGAATAAATGAAACTGTAAAGGTCTCTACAACAAGGCCGGATACTCAATTTGGAGCATCCTTTGTAGTTATAGCTCCAGATCATGAGATAGTTGAGAGGCTCTTAATGCATATTTCTGAAGATAAAAAAGCGGATGTACAGGAATATATAGCCGAAACCAATAGAAAGTCAGATTTGGAAAGAGTAACTGGAGAGAAGGAGAAAAGTGGTGTCTTTACAGGGCTTTACTGCTTAAATAGCATGACTGGTGTAAAGTTGCCAATATATTTAGCAGACTTTGTTCTTTCAACTGTTGGTACTGGAATGGTAGTAGGAGTACCAGCTCACGACAAAAGAGATTTTGAATTTGCTATGAAATTTAATCTTCCAGTAACTAGGGTAATTGAAGGGCCAAATGGAGATAGAGGAGTTATAGATTCTGTAGAGAAGGTCTTTGAGGACGACGGAATAGTGTATGATTCTGGCTTCATTTCAGGTTTAACAACACAAGAAGCAAAAAAGAAAGTAGGAGAGTATCTTAAAGAGAACAAAATAGGAGATGTTGTAATAAGATTCCATTTACAAGATTGGATTTTCTCCCGACAACACTATTGGGGGGAACCAATTCCAATAATTCACTGTGAGAAATGTGGGATGGTGCCTGTACCGGAAGATCAGCTACCAGTAGAGCTTCCAGTAGTAGATAGTTATGAACCTACAGATGATGGAAAGTCCCCGTTGTCAAAAATACATCAATGGGTGAATGTAAAATGTCCGA